>CABRFG010000061.1 GCA_902470095.1 uncultured Collinsella sp. | reverse complement strand
CGGTCCCGACATGGGCGGTCAGTTTATCGACGGCCGCGTTGCCCTCGGCTTCCGCCGCTTGTCGATCCTCGACCTGACCGAGGCTGGCGCCCAACCCATGGCCAACGAGGACGGTAGCGTCGTCATTGTCTTCAACGGCGAGATCTACAACTTCCAAGAACTCCGTTCCGAGCTCGAGGCCAAGGGCTACAAGTTCCACTGCGGCGCCGACACCGAGAGCCTCCTGCACGGCTACGAGGAGTGGGGCGAGGCCGTTCTCGATCGCCTGCGCGGTATGTACGCCTTCGTCATCTGGGACAAAAAGAAGAACAAGCTTTTTGGCGCCCGCGACATCTTTGGCATCAAGCCGCTCTACTACTATCCCATGGCCGATGCGGGCGACGGCGCTCCGGGCGTGCTCTTTGGTTCCGAGATCAAGAGCTTCCTGGACTACCCGCACTTCCACAAGGCGGTCAACAAAAAGGCTCTGCGTCCGTACATGACGCTGCAGTATTCGGCAACCGAGGAGACCTTCTTCGAGGGTGTCTACAAGCTGCCGCCGGCGCACTACTTTACCGTCGATATCCCGACCGGCAAGATGAACATCGAGCGCTACTGGGATTGCGATTACTCTGCCGTCGAGAAGCCGTTCGAAGAGTATGTCGATGAGCTGGACGAGGTCGTGCACGAGAGTGTCGAGGCCCATCGCATCGCCGACGTCAAGGTCGCGTCGTTCCTCTCCGGCGGCGTCGACTCCAGCTATATTGCCGCTTGCCTCATGCCCGACAAGACCTTCTCGGTGGGCTTTGACTACAAGAACTTCAACGAGACCAACTACGCCAAGGAGCTTTCCGATAAGCTCGGCGTCGAGAACGTCCGCAAGATGATTACCGCCGACGAGTTCTTCGGTGCGCTCGAGGACATCCAGTATCACATGGACGAGCCGCAGTCCAACCTGTCTTCCGTGCCGCTGTGGTTCTTGGCCGAGATGGCCCGCAAGGACGTCACCGTCGTACTTTCGGGCGAAGGCGCCGACGAACTCTTTGGTGGCTACGCCTACTACGAGGATACGGTCCCGGTGCGCAAGTACAAAAAGATGGTGCCGCTGCCCATCCGTCGCGCGCTCGGTAACCTGGCGCTGCATATGCCGTACTTCAAGGGACATAACTTCCTAGTCAAGGGTGCCGAGATTCCCGAGAAGTCGTTCCTGGGACAGGCTCTGGTATGGCCGGAGCGCGAGGTCGACGGCGTGCTCAAGCCCGAGTACAACACCGGCGACGGCGCCTTTGAGCTCGCTGCACCCATCTACGCGCGCGTGAAGGGTCAGCCCGAGCTGGTCAAGAAGCAGTACTTGGACATGAACATGTGGCTCCCGGGCGACATTCTGCTCAAGGCCGACAAGATGTGCATGGCGCACTCGCTGGAGCTGCGCGTGCCCTTCCTGGACCGCAAAGTCATGGAGTTCGCCGAGCACATTCCCGACCGCTACCGCATCAACGAGAACGGCAACAAACAGGTACTCCGCCACGCTGCCAACAAGTCGCTGCCCGATGAGTGGGCCACCCGTCCCAAGGTGGGCTTCCCAGTGCCGATTGTCTACTGGCTGCGCGAGCAAAAGTGGTACGACTATGTCAAGGAGTACTTCACCGCGCCGTGGGCAAGCGAGTTCTTCAATACCGACGAGCTTATGCACCTGCTCGATCTGCACTTTGCGGGCAAGGGCGATTTCCAGCGCAAGATCTATACGCCGCTCGTGTTCCTAGTGTGGTACAAGCGCTTCTTTATCGACGAGGGCCAGCCTTCTGTTCAGGCTGCCTAGCCTCGGCTTACGAACGCCTGCGCGTAACGGCTCCTCCGGGAGCCGTTTTTGCGTGGATGCGTTTCAGTTACTATAAAAACCGTCCCTGCCAAATGGCTGAGAAAGGTGAAAGATGCACCATTCGGATTCCGCGACCGTGACCACGGTCGATACGCTTGCCAAGCTTCTCGATGTGTGCGGCGAGCTGCGCGCATCAGAGCAGGTTGACGAGCGTGCCGTGACCGGCTGCTCGTTTGATTCGCGCGCGGTCTCGGCAGGTGACGTGTTCTTCTGCAAAGGTGCTGCCTTTAAGCCCGCGTTTTTGAGCATGGCGCTCGATGCGGGCGCCGTCGCATTTGTGTGCGAGGAGTCACTGGTCGAGTCTCTGGAGCCGCTGGCGCAGGAGAGCGGTGCTGCGATGCTGGTTGTTGATAGCGTTCGCACGGCCATGGCCCTGTTGCCGCCGGAGGTCTACGACCGTCCCGACCACGACGTCAAGATCGTGGGTATCACCGGTACCAAGGGAAAGACCACGGCCGCTTTTATGCTCCAGTCGATTATCAAAGCGTCGGGCGAGTCCTGCGGCATGATCGGCTCGGTGAGTACCGACGATGGTATCGAGTGCTACGAGAGCACCAACACCACGCCCGAGGCCCCCGAGGTTTGGCGCCATATCGCCAACTGCCGCACGTCCGGTCGCCAGTCCATGGTCATGGAGGTTTCGAGCCAGGCGCTCAAGTACCAACGCGTCGAGAATCTGCCGTTTGACGTGGCGTGCTTCCTCAACATCGGCCGCGACCACATCTCGCCGATCGAACACCCCACGTTTGAGGATTATTTTGAGAGCAAACTCAGGATCTTTGACCAGGCAAAGACCGCCGTGGTGAATCTAGGCACCGAAGAGGTTGACCGTGTGCTAGAGGCAGCGTCGACGGCCGAGCGCTTGGTGACCGTTGGCGTCGAGCATCCCGAGGCAAGTCTGTGGGCGAGCGACGTACGCATGGTCGGCTTTAGCATCGAGTTCAACTTGCATGGCTTGTGTGCCGACGAGTCCGAGGCGGGGGAGAAGGTCCTGCTGGGTATCGCGGGCGACTTTAACGTGGAGAACGCGCTGGTCGCTATCGCCGCTGCGCGCGAGATCGGCATCGGTATCGATGCCATCAAGAAGGGCCTCTCAAAACTGCGTGTGCCGGGCCGTATGGAGGTCGTGGAGTCGAAGGACGGCCGCGTGATTTGTGTCGTCGACTACGCGCACAACCAGCTTTCGTTCCGCTCGCTTTTCTCGTCGGTCAAGCGCGCGTTTCCCGCTAGTCCGGTCATTGCGGTGTTTGGCGCTGCCGGCGGCAAGGCGCAGGAGCGCCGCGAGCAGCTTCCGCGCGAGGCCGCACCGTATTCCGACCTGATGATCTTTGCCAATGAGGACCCGGCTCACGAGGACCCGATGAAGGTCTGTCGCGAGCTTGCCGAACATGTTCCCGACGATACGCCGAACAAGATTATCCTCGATCGCGAAGCCGCTGTGCATGCGGCGTTCAAGGCGGCGCGCGAGGAGTACGTCAACCCCGATGCTCCCACCATTGTCTTGCTGCTGGCAAAGGGTGACGAGGAGCTCATGCACGTGGGCGACGAGTTCGTGCCCATCGAGAGCGACCTTTCGCTGGCCAATCGCCTGATCGATGTTACCCAGTTTGACTAATGAACCATGATGGCGGCGGCGCCCTGAGTGCGCTGTCGCCATAAGCGTGTTCCCTCAATCAAAACATGCCGTCCAAGTCCAAACCCTTCTACGTAAACGGAGTAACCATGTCCCACAATACCCTGCCGACCGTCGCTGAGCTTTCGGGCGAGATGCGCGAGCGCTTGGCCAAGGTCAAGTACGTCTTTACCGACCTGGATGCCACGATGCTTGCACCCGGCTCGTGCGTGCTGCGCGACAACGACGGCAACCCCTCGACCAAACTCGTCGAGGCCGTCGTGGCGCTCGCTCGCGCTGGTATTCAGGTGGTTCCCACCTCTGGCCGCAACCGTACCATGATCCACGAGGACGCGCGCGTGCTCGGTCTCAACTCCTACATCGGCGAGATGGGCGGCCTGGTCATGTACGACCTCAAAGCCAACGATTGGGAGTATCTGACCGGCGACATGCCCTACGACCCCTCTTGCGGCCTCACGCCGCACCAGGTGATCGAGCAGACCGGCGTGTGCGAGAAGATCCTCGCCCGCTGGCCGCACAAGATCGAGTATCACAACGACATGTCGACCGGCTACAAGTACCGTGAGGTCACCGTCGGCATGCGCGGCGATGTGCCCGACGATGAGGTTCAGGCCATCCTGGACGAGGCCGGCTGCGGCCTGGTGTGGGCCTGCAACGGTCACCTGACGCATCTGTCCAAGCCGACGACGCTCGAGCTCGATCGCGTCGAGGACGGTCGCGCATTCAACATCAACCCCGCGGGCCTCAACAAAGGCGTCGCCATTGCGCGCTTCTGCGAGCACCTAGGGATCGAGCGCGAGGAGACGCTCGCGCTCGGCGATTCCGAGTCCGACTTCTACATGGCCGATCACGTGGGCACGTTCTGCCTGGTCGAGAATGGCCTGACGAGCGCCGGCGCGCCCGAGTTCCTGGCTGCTTGCGAGAACGCTTTCGTTACGCGTGGCAAAATTGTCGACGGTTGGGCGGCGACGGCAGAGCTGCTGGTCGCGGCGCGTTCGTAGCGCGCCGCCGCCGCACTTGGACATGTCTTTTCGAGAGAGACTGGTGAGGTAATGTCCGATATCGAGAATTCGGCAGGCGACACGCGCCCGATTGGCGTGTTCGATTCTGGTTTGGGCGGTCTGACGGTTGCGCGCGCCATCGCGACGGCGCTGCCGCACGAGTCCGTCTACTACTTTGGCGACACCAAGCGCTGTCCCTACGGCACGCGTACCGAGGATGAGGTGCGCTCGTTTGCGTTGCAGGCGGGTCGTTGGCTTTCGAAGCACGACGTCAAGATTATGGTCATCGCCTGCAACACGGCGACCGCTGCGGCCTTGCGTCTGGCCCAGCAGGTGCTCGACGTTCCCGTCATCGGTGTGATCGCGCCGGGTGCCCGTGCAGCAATCAACAGCACCCGCTCGCGTCGCGTGGGCGTGCTCGCCACCAACCTCACCATTCGCTCGGGCGCCTACACGCGCGCCATTCAGGATCTAGATGCCGGCGTCGATGTATACGGCTGTCCTGCCTCGAGCTTTGTCGAGGTTGTCGAACACGAGCTTGCCTCGGGTGCACATCTGCAGGAACAGTGGCTTGAGAACGAGGATATCTTCGATACGCCTGCCGTGCGTGCGCTGGTGGGTGCCACGGTTGAGCCGCTGCGCGACCACGGTATCGATACCGTGGTGCTCGGCTGTACGCATTTCCCGCTGTTGGTGGGACCTATCCGCCATGCGCTGGGGCCTGGGGTGCGCGTCGTGAGCTCCGCCGAGGAGACCACGCGCGAGCTGACCGATATCCTCACGCGCCGCGAGCAGCTGGCGGGCGACGCCGCCGAGCCGCAGCATCGTTTTGCCACGACGGCCGATAACATTGCCGAGTTTGCGGTGGCGGGTAGCTTTATCTTTGGCCAGCCGCTCAAGAGCATTGAGCATATCGATATCGACGAACTGAAATAGATACAAGGTCACCGACCAAAGGCTCACTTTCACCTTTTGCCGAAAGGATATTTCTATGGAGTATATGCAGGTCAACCGCGCCAACGGCCGTGCCGCCAATGAGCTGCGCCCCGTCAAGCTCACTCGTGGCGTCATGAAGCACGCCCACGGCTCGTGTTTGGCCGAGTTCGGTGACACGCGCGTGCTGTGCGCCGCCACTATCGAGGAGGGCGTGCCGGGCTGGCGAAAGGGAGCTAAGGCCGGCTGGGTGACCGCGGAATACGCCATGCTGCCGGCGTCGACCGGCAAGCGCTGCAAGCGCGAGCACGCCAACCGCAAGGGCCGCTCCATGGAGATCGAGCGCCTCATCGGTCGCAGCCTGCGTACCGTCGTCAACATGAAGGCGCTCGGCGAGTACACCGTCACCGTCGACTGCGATGTGATTCAGGCCGATGGCGGCACGCGTACAGCGAGCATCACCGGCGCCTGGGTGGCGCTGCGCGACGCCCTCGCCATGTGGGTCGAGGCGGGCAAGATCGAGCGCATCCCGCTTATCGGCCAGGTGGCTGCCATCTCCATGGGCGTTGTCGACGGCAATACGCTGCTTGACCTCGATTATTCCGAGGACAGTCACGCCGAGGTCGACATGAACCTCGTCGCCACCGACACCGGCGAGATGATCGAGCTCCAGGGCACCGGCGAGCAGGCGCCCTTCGACCGCAAACGCCTCAACGCCCTGCTTGACCTGGGCGACAAGGGTATCGCCGAGCTCATCGAGCTTCAGCGCCAAGCCATCGCCTAACCTGCCAAAAAGGGACAGGTTTATTTTGGTAGGTTTTATCTGCTGAAATGCTGCGTTGAAAGGTCCGATCGCCTGAGAGGGGAGGGGTCAAGTGCTCAAACGCCCCTCACGCGGCTTGCTATAGAGACAAGGAGGCCAGTTATGGCACTTGAGAAGATCGACATCGACACCCTCGACCCGGCGGCGACCATCGTCGTGGCAACGGGCAACGCCCATAAGCTCACCGAGATCGAGGCCATTTTGGGCAAGGTCATGCCCGAGGTGCGCTTTGTGGCGCTCGGCCAGCTGGGTGATTTTGAGGATCCCGAGGAAAACGGCACGACGTTTTTGGAGAACGCCATCATCAAGGCCCAAGCCGCGGTTGAGGAGACGGGCCTTATGGCCATTGCCGACGATTCGGGCTTGGTCGTTGACGCGCTGGACGGTGAGCCCGGTGTGTATAGCGCGCGCTATGCGGGCGTGCACGGCGACGATGCCGCCAACAATGCCAAGCTGCTCGTGAATCTGAATGGCGTGGCAGATGAGGATCGTACCGCGCGCTTTATGAGCGTCGTTGCGCTCATCGACACGGATGGCTTGGTCACCTATGGCGAGGGCGCCTGCGAGGGCGTTATCGCGCACGAGGGCCGCGGCGACCATGGTTTTGGCTATGACCCGCTGTTCCTGCCTGTCGACACGCCGGGCAAGACCATGGCCGAGCTGACGGCGGACGAGAAGAACGCCATCAGCCATCGTTTCCACGCGCTCGAGCATCTGTCCGCCAAGCTGACGGGCGAGGAGTAGGCCATGCGTGCGGTGGTGCAGCGCGTGCTCAACGCCGGCGTGACGGTCGACGGCGAATGCGTGGGTCGCATTGGGCGCGGCTACCTGGTGCTGCTGGGCGTGGGTCACGGCGACACACGTGCCGAGGCCGACAAGCTGTGGGGCAAGCTCCGCGGGCTGCGTATCAACGAGGACGAGAACGGCAAGACCAACTTGGCGCTTGCCGATGTCGACGGCGAGGTGCTCGTGGTGTCGCAGTTCACGCTGTTCGCCGACTGCCGCCACGGTCGCCGCCCATCGTTTACGGATGCCGGCGCCCCCGATGTCGCCAACGAGCTCTACGAGTACTTCCTGACGCTTGTTCGCGAGGACGTCGAGCACGTAGCACATGGCATCTTCGGCGCCGATATGAAAGTCGACTTGGTCAACGACGGTCCATTTACCATCGTCCTGGACACCGACAATCTTTAGGTTACGCGGTTTTACTAAACCGCGTAACAACTGGTCATGCGAGGTTGTCGTCTGGTACGTATTTGGGACGGGGCTTTTTTAGCTACTTGCGTATGGTCACAACAGGGTGCTATAGTATTAGAGTTTTGTCTATCTTAGGGGTATTATCCCCTTTTTGAATTGCACCTTCTGGAGGCCCTGTTCATGGAAGAGATGGAAGTCAATCACGTCGACGACATCCACGAGAAGCTGACCGATATGGTGGGCGATCGCGTCAAGGTTAAGGCCAACATGGGCCGTACCCGCGTCGTCGAGCGCATGGGCACCATCAAGAGCGTCCACCCCGCCGTCTTTATCGTCGAGGTTGACGAGCGTCGCGGCCGCAAGTCGCGTCAGTCCTACCAGTACATCGATGTCCTCACCGGCCAGGTCGAGCTGTTCGACCCCGAGAGCGGCGAGCATATCTTTACCCCGCTCGGCAATCAGCTCGAGGAGCATTAACGGTGACCGATTGGTCCCTGACTCTTTCCGCGCCGGCAAAGATCAACCTCTACCTGGGGGTTCATACCGAGCGCGATGACCGCGGCTACCACAGGGTCGATTCCCTGATGGCAGCCGTCGGTCTTTCCGATACCGTGACGGTCACGCCGGCGCAGGCGCTGACCGTCCAGACGGTTCCGGCATCAGATTTTCCCATGCAAAAAAATACGGCGTATCGGGCTGCGCTTGCTATGGTCGAGCATTATGGTCGTGAGGCAAACATCTGCGTGACGATTGAGAAGCACATTCCATTGTGCGCCGGCTTGGGCGGTCCCTCGACGGATGCGGCCGCGGTCATTGTCGCCTTGACGGACCTCTGGGGCATTGATCGCACCGACCCAGCGCTCGATGACATTGCGCGGGGCATTGGTGCTGACGTCCCGTTCTTTTTGCACGCGAGTCCTGCGTTCTACGTAGGTGGGGGAGACGTGCTGGCAACTGAGTACCCCGCGCTGCCCGCGACGCCCGTCGTACTGGTTAAGCCGCGCGAGGCAAGCGTTTCGACAATTGAAGCCTATCGACGTTTTGACGAGGCCCCGGTGCCTGCGGACAAGCCCGGCGCGATAGCTTCTGCATTGCGTGCTGGTGATGCCGAGACGGCATATGCGCTCATCCATAACAACCTAGGTGTCATTTCCGCACAGATGAAGTCGCAGATTCAAACGGTCCTCGACTGGCTGCGTAAACAGGACGGAACCGTTGCTGTAGATGTGTGCGGATCGGGTGCCTGCTCGTTTGCCATTTGCGACACCGCTGCCACGGCCGAAAGGCTTGCCGATGCTGCCCAGCAAAATGGCTGGTGGGCCTGCGCGACTGAGCTTATTCCCAACACGGTTCAAATCGACGCGCCAAAGAAATAAAAATTTCTCTAGCACGCGGCGAAAATCTTTGTTACTATAGTCGAGCTAACGGGTTGTGGCTCAGTTTGGTAGAGCACTGCGTTCGGGACGCAGGGGTCGCTGGTTCAAATCCAGTCAACCCGACCAGAGCATGAGGAGGGACCGCTTCTTGCGGTCCCTTTTTTTAGCTAGTGTTGTGATACCGCGATACCCGCGGTATACTCATTCGAGCTTGTCTCGCTGTATTGTGGAGGTCTACATGTTTGGACTGAGGGCTCCTGAGCTCATCATTATTCTCGTCGTTGTCCTGATTATCTTCGGGCCCAAGAACCTGCCGAAGCTCGGCAAGTCCCTCGGCTCTACCGTCAAGAATATCCGTGAGGGTATGGAGGGCGACGATAAGGCCGAGACCAAGCAGGCCGAGGAGGTCGTGGTCGAGCAGTCCGAGGAGGACAAGGAGATCGCTGAGCTCGAGGCCAAGCTCGCTGCTGCCAAGAAGAAGCAGGCAGAGGACAGCGACGCGGACGCAGAGTAGTCCCATCCCTTTGGGGTGAGCACCTGACCGGCTTGCCCGCAGGCTAGCCGGTCTTTTTCGTTTTGTTGACAGTTGATTGTTTGATCAGAGTTGGGGAGATATCCGTATGGACGCAAGCCAGATCGTACTGACCGCTGAGGGCCGCCAGAAGCTCGTCGAGGAGCTCGCTTGGCGTGAGGGCGATTACGCCAAGGAGATCGTCGAGGACATCAAGGAAGCCCGCGCGTTCGGCGACCTTTCGGAGAACTCCGAGTACGACGCCGCTAAGGACAAGCAGGCCCAGAACGCCGCTCGTATTGCCGAGATCCAGGCCATCCTCGCCAACGCTCAGGTTGCTGCCACCACGGGCGACCTGACCGTCTCCATCGGTTCCACCGTTTCGCTGATTGATCCCAACGGCGAGGTCATGGAAGTCACGCTCGTCGGTACCACCGAGACCAACTCGCTCGAGCACAAGATTTCCAACGAGTCTCCGGTCGGTCACGCCATCATTGGTCACGGCGAGGGCGACTCCGTCGAGGTCGTTACGCCTTCCGGCAAGACTCGCGTCTACACCATCGCCAAGATCGCACGCTAGACCACGGTCCCGCGTAAAGGTATGTTTTCGCTCCCTGGGACCGAATCCTGGGGAGCGTTTTAGTTTGAGGAGCTAACTTATGGCAGAGAACCAGAACGCCGCCGATCAGGCATCGACGCTCAACGACGAGCGCGCCACCCGCCTGGCCAAGCGCGCCGCCCTGTTCGAGGCGGGCCAGAACCCCTATCCCGAGCACTCTGAGCTTGAGGACTACGTCGCCGATATCGAGACTAAGTACGCCGATCTTGCCGATGGTGAGGACACCGAGGATGTCGTGAAGATCGCCGGCCGTGTGGTCGCCAAGCGCGGTCAGGGCAAGATCATGTTCATCGTCGTGCGCGATGCGACTGCCGAGATTCAACTGTTCTGCCGCATCAACGACATGGACGAGGCTGCCTGGAGTACGCTCAAGGCCCTCGACTTGGGCGACATCCTGGGCGTGACCGGCGTGGTTGTGCGCACCCAGCGCGGCCAGCTTTCCGTTGCCCCTAAGAGCGCGACCCTGCTTTCCAAGGCCGTTCGTCCGCTGCCCGAGAAGTTCCACGGTCTTTCCGACAAGGAGACCCGCTATCGCCAGCGCTATGTCGACCTGATCGCCAACGACGACGTTCGCGAGACCTTCCGTAAGCGTTCGCAGATTCTCTCCACCTTCCGTCGCTTTATGGAGTCCGACGGCTACATGGAGGTCGAGACCCCCATCCTGCAGACCATCCAGGGCGGTGCCACGGCCAAGCCGTTCATTACCCACTTCAACGCGCTCGATCAGGAGTGCTACCTGCGTATTGCCACCGAGCTGCACCTCAAGCGCTGCATCGTCGGTGGTTTTGAGCGCGTGTTCGAGATCGGCCGCATCTTCCGTAACGAGGGCATGGACCTCACCCACAACCCCGAGTTCACCACGATGGAGGCCTACCGTGCCTTCTCCGACCTCGAGGGCATGAAGGCGCTCGCCCAGGGTGTCATTAAGGCGGCTAACAAGGCCATCGGCAACCCCGAGGTCATCGAGTACCAGGGCCAGACCATCGACCTTTCTGGTGAGTGGGCCAGCCGTCCCATGGCCGACATCGTCTCCGACGTGCTCGGCAAGCAGGTCACCATCGACACGCCGGTCGAGGAGCTTGCTGCCGCCGCGCGCGAGAAGGGCCTGGAGATCAAGCCCGAGTGGACTGCCGGCAAGATCATCGCCGAGATTTACGATGAGCTGGGCGAGGACACCATCGTCAACCCGACCTTCGTGTGCGATTACCCCATCGAGGTCAGCCCGCTCGCTAAGCGTTTTGAGGACGACCCGCGTTTGACTCACCGCTTTGAGCTGGTCATCGCCGGCCACGAGTACGCCAACGCATTCTCCGAGCTCAACGACCCGGTCGACCAGGCTGAGCGCTTTGCTGCCCAGATGGCCGAGAAGGCCGGCGGCGACGATGAGGCCATGGAGTATGACGAGGACTACGTGCGCGCCCTCGAGTACGGTATGCCTCCCGCGGGCGGCATTGGCATTGGTATCGACCGCGTGGTCATGCTGCTTACCAACCAGGCTTCTATCCGCGACGTCCTGCTGTTCCCGCACATGAAGCCCGAGAAGGGTTTCCAGTCCGGTGCCGCTGCCGCCAAGGCTGCAGAGGCCGGCAACGCCGCGAGCCCATTCGTTAAGTCGCTTAAGCCCACGCTCGATTACTCCAAGATCGCCGTTGAGCCGCTGTTTGAGGAGTTCGTCGACTTTGATACCTTCTCCAAGAGCGATTTCCGCGCTGTGAAGGTCAAGGCATGCGAGGCCGTCAAGAAGTCCAAGAAGCTGCTGAACTTTACGCTCGACGACGGTACCGGTACCGACCGCACCATCCTCTCCGGTATTCACGCTTATTACGAGCCCGAGGACCTGGTCGGCAAGACCTTGCTCGCCATCACCAACCTGCCTCCGCGCAAGATGATGGGTATTCCCAGCTGCGGCATGCTGATCAGCGCTGTCCACGAGGAGGAGGGCGAGGAGCGCCTCAACCTGATCCAGCTCGACGCCTCCATCCCCGCCGGCGCAAAGATGTACTAACTTGTTACGCGGTTCTACGAACCGCGTAACGGTTCGACGCTGCGCGGGCCGCATTTGGACAATCTGACGTTCAACTTCAAGGGCGCGAC
>CABRFG010000060.1 GCA_902470095.1 uncultured Collinsella sp. | reverse complement strand
TCACGCTCACCAACGACGGCACCGAGCTTTTGGGCTATGCGCGCCAGGTCGTAGAGCAGGCCGACATGCTCGAGGCGCGCTACGAGGACGGCGGCACCCCGCAAGCCCGCCTCGCCATTTCCGCCCAGCATTACGCCTTTTCGGTCGAGGCCTTCGTCAACGTCGTCGAGCGCTGCCGGGACGACAAGTTCGAGTTCATCATGCGCGAGACCACCACGTCGCAGATCATCGATGACGTCCGCGCGTTTCGCAGCGACATTGGCATCCTCTATCTGGACGACTTTAACAATCGTGTCCTACAGAAAGCCTTTACCGATGCCCGAGCAAGCTTCCATCACCTCTTTGATGCAAAGGTCCACGTGTTCGTAAGTGAGCGCCACCCGCTTGCCCGCCGCCCGCAGCTGTCCCTTGCCGACCTTACGCCCTATACGCGCTACAGCTTTGAGCAGGGAACCTCAAACTCCTTCTATTACGCCGAGGAGCCGTTTAGCTACATCCCCTGCGATCGCAACATTCGAGTCTCTGACCGCGGCACGCTCACCAACCTGCTGATCACCTCGAACGGCTACACGCTCTCCACCGGCGTGCTCTCAAACGAAATGCAATGGGGCATGGCATCGATTCCGCTGGCAGATGCCCCGACGATGCACGTAGGCTATATCATGCACGATGAACGCAAGCCCTCTCCCCTGTTACAGCAATACCTCGACGAGCTCGACCGCATCATCCAAGAAAACCAGCCATCAGAGGACGGGGTAGATATGGTAGATTGCTAGCCCTCGGCGAACGCGGCGCTACAATGGTCACTCACACGAAACGTACCCAACGAAAGGAACCATGTGAAGGTCATCATCTATACCGACGGCTCGGCCCGATCAAATCCGGGACGCGGCGGCTACGGCGCCGTGCTCAAATACACCAACCCCGCCGGCAAGACCTTCACCTCCGAGCTTTCGCGCGGCTACGCCAAGACCACCAACAACCGCATGGAACTCATGGCGGTTATCGTGGCGCTCGAGGCACTTAACCGCCCCTGCGAGGTCGAGGTCCATTCCGATTCGCAGTACGTCGTCAACGCCTTTAACAAGCACTGGATCGACGGCTGGAAAAAGCGCGGATGGAAAACCGCCAACAAGCAGCCCGTTAAGAACCGCGACCTGTGGGAGCGCCTGCTTGCCGCCAAAAGCAAGCATAAGGTGGAGTTCATCTGGGTTAAGGGACATGCCGGCCACGAGCTCAACGAGCGCTGCGACGAGCTCGCCACCACGGCGGCCGACGGCAGCAACCTCGATATCGACACCGGCTTTAACGAGAGCGACCTGTAATAGCGTTTTCGCGCAGCTTTATATCCCCACGCGCTACACTCATCTTGTAGACCAAACAACGCAAGGGGGACGTATGCTGCGCATCGCGACCATCGGCACATCCATGATCACCGACGACTTTATCCAAGTCGTCAACGCCAACGACCAAGCCGCGTTTGTGGGCACGCTTTCGCGCGACGCCAATCGCGGTACTACCTTTACCGCCGAGCGCGGTGGTGAGCGAAACTTTACGTCGCTCGATGAGCTCGCGGCAGCCGCCGACGTCGACGCCGTCTATATCGGCAGCCCTAACGCACTTCACTACGAGCAGGCCCTTGCCTGCATCGCCGGTGGCAAGCACGTCATCGTCGAGAAACCCTTCTGCGCCACCGAAGCGCAGGCGCTGGAAGTCTTCCGCGCTGCCGAGGCAGCAGGTGTCGTGGCCCTCGAGGCCATGCGTCCCCTCCACGATCCCGCCTTCCACGCCATCGAGGACGCCCTGGGCGAGATCGCCCCCATCCGCCGCGCCTCATTGCGCTTTGGCAAGTATTCCTCGCGCTACAACGAGATTCTCGCGGGACGCGCCACCAATATCTTCGACTGCAATATGGCATCGGGTTCCCTCATGGACATTGGCGTCTACGCCGTCGAGCCCATGGTCGAGATTTTCGGCATGCCTTCCGGCCTTACGAGCATGACTACTCTGCTCGACCCCACCACGCGACAGCTCACGCACGGCCCCATCGACGGCTGCGGTTCCATCCTCGCCAGCTATGGCGGAGGCCGCATCTCCGTCGAGCTCGCGCACTCCAAAATTACGAATGACCTGCTGCCCTCGCAGATCGAAGGCGAGCGTGGCACTATCCAGATCGACCATCTGTCCACACCCCGCAACGTCCGCATCGACTATCGCGGCGATGTCGTACGCGGCTCGGCGACCGAGGCACCGCGCGAACAGGGCGACAACGGCCGCGTGCTCGACCTACCCAAATCGAGCAACACTATGGAATACGAACTCACAGACTTTATCACCGCCATCGGCGGCATCGATAACGTTAAGGAAGAGATTTGGGAGACCCCGGCAGGACGCCACGAGCTTGGCCACTACCGCGATGTCACGCTCGTCTCACTGCGCATCATGGATGCCGTGCGCCAGCAGGCCGGCATTACCTTCCCGGCCGACGCAGACAAGCAGGCATAGCGATGGGCCTCTTCGATACGTTCTTCTCCAGCGTCACCGGCGGCAGTCGAGAGCCTCAAAAACCATCAAACGTCGAGCTCGAGCTGCGCCGCAGGCTTACCGTGCTCGCAAGCGACGAGGCCACTCAAGACACTCCCCTGCGCTATTTCCTGCACTGGACGGGGCAAGTCCAAGGCGTTGGTTTTCGCTTTACCAACACCAACCTCGCGCAGGCACGCGCACTCACCGGCTGGGTGCGTAACATGGAAGACGGCTCAGTCGAGATGGAGATACAGGGAGCTCCGGCAAACATCCTATCTCATCTCGAGGCGCTTCATGCCTCCTACGAGCGCATGGGAACGCGTTTTCGCCTCGTAGACGCCCAGGCCCGAGCCCCACTTGCCAATGAAGACGGTTTCACGCCTCGTTATTAGTATTGTGTGCTAAATACGGTATCATTTACCTACGACCGTTAATAGAAAAGAGGCGAGGCACATGGCGGTGCAAAGAAGGAATACCAGGCAGCGAAAGCTGGTTCTTGACGCCGTGCGCCAAAGCTACAACCATCCCACCGCCGACGAAATCTACAACGTCGTGCGCGCGCAGGATGACAAAATCAGCCGCGGTACGGTCTACCGCAACCTCAATCTCTTGGCCGACGCCGGCGAGATCCTCTCCATCAAGACGCCGGGCGGCAGCCGCTTCGATCGCACGATCGAGCCGCACGCACATATCATCTGCACCTCATGCAGCCGCGTCATCGACGTACCGCTCCCCTTCGATGCCCAGCTCGACGCCAAAGCGTCCGAGCAAATCGGCTGGCACGTCACGTCGCACTACACCATCTTCGAGGGTCTCTGCCCCGACTGCCGGTAGATGTTTGGAACATGCCTTAAAATCCACCTTTCCGCACTTTGCAGCAAAAAGTAGATTCCTAGACATGTCCCAAATGTCTACTCAGCAAGTAGACGACGCAGCTCTTCTTCGACCGTGCGCACGTAGCGGACGCGGTCGTTAATGCCACGCATAGAGGGGTTGCAGCTCTCCATCAGATAGGGATGGCCCACGACGTTGAGCATGTCGCGATCGTTCTCATTGTCGCCAAACGCCATCATCTCATCGGGCGAAATACCCAGGGCACGACCGTAATCGGCAAGCGCGGAGCCCTTGCCCGAACCGAAACCGATAAAGTCCGTCCATTCGGTTCCCGACGTCATCACGTCAACACGGTCGCTAAAGAGGCGCTCAAAATACTCCAGGGCCGCCGGCTGATCCACCTCGGGCGTCTGGAAGGCAATCTTAATGACGTCCTCGTCGATGTCCTCGGGGCGGGCGACCACCGCCACATCGCAGTGGACCTCATAGCGCAAATGATCGACGAACGCATCGTTGCCGCTCATGGTGTAGAGGTGTCCCTCACACGAAAGGGTCACGTCGGCATGGGGATACGCAACCACGGCATTCGCGATATCCATAGCAAGGCTACGCTCCATGGAACGCTTGACAACGGCACGTCCCTCGCTCATCACCAGGGCTCCGTTTTCGCATACATAGGCGAGCTCATCGGCCACCGGGGCAAACAGATAGCGCAAGCTCGCATATTGACGGCCGCTCGCCGGCATAAACACGATACCGCGACGATGCAGCTCATCGATGAGCTCAAAGGCCTCGGAACGCGGCTCGCGCTCCCCCGGATGCAGCAACGTGCCGTCCAAATCGCATGCAATCAGCTTGATTCCTTCAAGACCCATATGCTTTCCCCCCACAGCATCTCATCAACAGAAAGACGGACTTTGAATAGTTGCCTCTCAAAGTCCGTCTTACTTATACGCACGTTAACCGCGCGCCTTCTTTACGATCGTAAAGTCTGGAGCCATACTCACAACGGCATCCGCCGCACTCGACGCAAAGCGCCGGTCCGAATCGAGTTCACGGGTAACCGTCGAGAGCCGAACGCCCTCGACGCCCCGGAGCATGCGGCCCAAAGCAGGCTGCACCGGCGTATACATGCGCACGGTATGCTCGTCCGAATCGCCTCGAAAAAGCGGCGCATGCACATTGCCGATCTCCCAGCACGCATGCGCGAGCGCAATCGGGTCCATGCGGTCAACTTCGACCAAATAAACCTCGGCGCTGCGCAGGCGCACGACAACCGCCACGGGCACCACGCCCGAACGGTCGACGGCGAGCACGTCGCCGTCGACAAAACGACCGCCGTCGGCAGTATCCAGCCGAACATCGACCGTGCGCCCCAGCTCCGTCACGCCCACAAACGCGCATACATTAGCCTGGTCCCAATCGAGCAGCAGCTCGTCAACTTCAAAGACGCCGCCCAGCTTCCGGCGAAGCAGGAGTTCATAGGACGGATCGTTGAGATTTCCCAAGCATGTCGTCGAAACCAAGCGTTCAGGCATACTCTAACCCTCGACCTCGACGAGCTCGATATCAAAGTTGAGGTCCTTGCCGGCCAGCTCGTGGTTGGCGTCGAGCGTCACAGCCTCGGGCGTTACGTCGATGACCACGGCGGGAACGGGCATACCGCTCGGCGTGGACAGGAAAAGCTTCATGCCCTTCTCGATCTGCTCGATGTTGGGAACCTGCTCGGCCGGGAAGGTAATAACCATCTCGGGATTGTGCTCGCCGTAGGCATCGGCAGCAGGAATGTGCACGGTCTTCTTCTCGCCCACCTGCATGTCGACAACAGCGGCGTCGAAGCCCTTGATCATCTGACCGGCGCCGCAGGTGAACTCCAGCGGCTCGCCGCGATCGTAGGAGCTATCGAACTGCGTGCCGTCATCGAGCGTGCCGCGATAATGGGTCTTGACCTTCTTGCCCTGGTTGGACATGGTAACCTCCGTAATAAGGGCGGCGCACAACACGGGCCGCCATGAACATATGGCGCTAACTATACCCTAGTCATACAATTCAATGACAGTTTGCAAAGAAACGCTGCAACCGGAGGAACCATGGCATATCCCGTATTTGACCTACACTGCGACACCGCCGACCGCATCGGCTGGGCCACGCTCGATCTCGACCTGCGCTTTACCGCCGGCACCGACGGTTATTTCCCCGGCGACGAAACGCATCCGCAAGATTTCGACCTCATCGAGGGCAACGCCTGCGCCATCTCGCTCGCAAAGATCGGCAACACGCCATGGGCACAGTGCTTCGCCACGTTTGTCCCCGATGAGATTCCCACCGCCCACGCCGCGCGCTTCCAGGCGCAGATCATGGCGCATATGAGCGGCCAGGCAATGCTCAACCACGACCGCATGGTCAACGTACGCAGCGCGGCAGACATTCGCCCCGCGCTCAAAGACGGCAAGGTCGCCTGCATCCACACCATCGAAAACGCCACGTTCTTTGCCGAGGACCCCGCGCTGATCGAGGTGCTCAAGAGCTTGGGCGTACTCATGTCATCGCTCAGCTGGAATGCGCAGGGACCGCTCGCGAGCGGACACGATACCCACGCCGGCCTCACCGCCGCCGGCATCGAGGCACTTACGCAGATGGAGCACGCCGGCATGGTGCTTGACGTCTCCCACCTCAACGATGAGTGCTTTGACGAGGTTGTCGCCCATGCCACACGTCCCTTCGTCGCCAGCCACTCCAACTCTCGTGCAGTTTGCGGCGTTAAGCGCAACCTCACCGACGACCAGTTCCGCACCATTCGCGACATGGGTGGCATCGTCGGCCTCAACTACTGCAGCGAGTTCCTTTCCAACGACGCAACCGACAAGACAGCCGCAGACGTCACCTTCGACCAGCTGGCGGCACATATCGAGCACTGGCTCGACCTGGGCGGCGAGGACGTCATCGCGCTCGGCGGCGACTGGGACGGTGCCACGGTGCCCGCCTTCCTCTCCGATGCCAGCAAGATGCCCGAGTTCCAGAACATGCTCTCCAAGCACTTTGGCAAGACCGTGATGCAGAAGCTCTGCAGCGATAATGCCCTTGCCTTCTTTGAGCGTTATTAATTTCACATCCCCTGAGCGGGCCGGCATGCCGAACGGTCGACATGCCGGCCCGTCCCCAATCTGAAGGACCACTTTTGACGCAGCAATTTACGCTTTTCCTACCCCAACCGGATGGGACTCCCATCCCCGTCGTCGTTACCAAAAAGCGCGTCAAAAACTTCAACCTGCGCGTCACATCGAGCGGTGAGGTCCACGCCAGCGCACCGCTCGGCGCCAGCCGCGAGCGTATCGAAGCGTTTGTGAAGCGCAACAGCGCCTGGATTATCAGACGACTTGCCCAGCGCGAGCAACGTCAGGCGACGGCGCGAGAGCCGCTCAGCCCCTCGTCCATCATTGCACTTTGGGGCAAGCCCATCACGGTACAAGATGCGCTCGATCGCAACTTTGCATCACCCGCACCGCGGCCCAAGCAGGCCACCTTCGCAAGTTTTATGGGTGCCGACAAATCGAACGAACGCCCACAGGCCAAGCGGCGCGCAACCCTCGACGGCCTGACGTCCGATGAGCTCCAGACCCGCATCGACCAGCTCTATGCATCCGAGGTCACCACGGCGCTGCGCGATATGGTGCGCGCGTACGAAATCGCAATGGGTGTCGCCGTTTCCCGCGTTTCCGTGCGCAGCATGAAAACGCGCTGGGGATCATGCACGCCCAAAACCGGCGCCATTCGCATCGCACGAGAACTTGCCGCCTACCCCGTCGAGTGCCTTGACATGGTTGTCGCCCACGAGCTCGTCCACCTGCTCGAACCGAGCCACAATCATCGGTTTCACGCGCTGCTCGACACGTACTGCCCCAACAACAGGGCTCTGTCGCAGCGGCTCAAAAAACCGCCCGCCAACGAGCTCTAGAGTCGGTTAGCGCACACGCTCGATCTCGACACCGCAGCTTGCCAGGGGAAGACCGACGGGCGCCCAAGGCTTATCGAGCTTAACGTGCACGCCAAGCAGCAGGGGGTAACGACGCAGCAGCATCTGGGCCACACCCTCGGCTGCAGCCTCGATGAGCTTAAACGTATGCTCGCGCAGATAGCCATCGACATCGTGGCACACCGAGCCGTAGTCAATCGAAGCGTCCAGGTTATCGTGCTCCCCCGCTGCACGCAGGTCGGCATAGAGCACCAAGGACACGATGAACTTCTGGCCCAGCGCGTTCTCTTCGGGATACACGCCGTGGTTGGCAAAGACCTCGAGACCGTCGATAGTAATGCGGTCAGCATGGCGCAGATCGTCATAGCTCACGTGGGGAACCGCCGTTGCGGTGGATATTTCGCCCCTTCCACGGCGGGCGAGCTCGGCGCCTTCAGTCTTGGTTGCATTCTCGGGCAGTTTCTTGTTGCTCATCGCGATCGTCTCCTTCGTTTAGAACCCCGACCGCGTAAACTAACTACACGCGAATCGACAGGTTCTTTTTATCATCGCTCCAGTTGCAAGCATTGCGCGCGGGGCATGCAAAGCAGGCGCGCGACGCTTTGTCGGCTGCATAGAGCAGGCGCTCGAGCGGTTGGCTGTTCACGCGCAGCTTTCGATGGCCCAGAATGGCCGTCTTAATGGCTGCGGCATCGGCCGGCTCAAACGCTACGTCATCGGGCATACCGCCGAGAATCGCATCAGCGACGCGTTCGCTTACAACATCATGGGATATACCCGATTCATACTGTTCATCTTTGCCGATATCGTGAAGAAGTGCCGTGGCGTAGATGACCTCGCGGTCAAATTCGAGCTGTTCCTCGAGATTCTTGATCCACATAATGCGAGCGACATCCAGCAGGTGGTCAATACCGTGGCGGCAGAAGATGCGCCCCGATTCCAACTGTGCAATGTTGCCCAGGTGCCGACGGAACAGCCCGTTGGCACAAATGTAATCAATGCGAGGCATGGCACCAAAGGGAGTCAGGCCCGAAGCCATAAAACCGCGACGCGGCGTTCCCTCGTCAGTATTCGATGTAAAGTCGTTGACGACTCTCATAATTAGCGTCCCAGCATCCTAAAGAATCGCTCCTCGAGCGCCGGATCGGCCTCAAAGACGCCGCGGCGAGCGAGCGTCACGGTCTTGGTGCCGGGCTTTTGCACGCCGCGCATCGTCATGCACATGTGCTCGGCTTCCATCAGCACAATCGCTCCCTGGGGAGCGAGATACTCCATGAGGGCATCGGCAACTTGTGCGCACAACTGCTCCTGCAGCTGCAGACGACGGGCGTAGACCTCTACCGTGCGGGCAAGCTTAGAAAGCCCTGCGACACGGCCGTTAGGGATATAACCAATGGCGGCCTTGCCATAAAACGGCAGCAGATGGTGCTCGCACAGCGAGTAAAACGTAATGTCGCGCTCAATAACCAAGTCGTTCGAAGCGACGGCAAAGGTTTTGGACAGGTGCTCCTCGGCACTCTGATCCATACCGCCGGCGATCTCACCATACATACGGGCAACGCGCGCCGGGGTCTCCAGCAGGCCCTCACGAGTTGGGTCCTCGCCTATGCCCTCAAGCAACAGCTTAATGGCGGCCTCGACTTTTTCCTGATCGACCATCTGGGCCTCACTTTTCCGATTTTGCGTTCGCGCTATGGTACCACGCCCTTTGGCATCGGCCACAAGCTACATAGTATGGGTCGAATAGACCGGATCGTCCCGCCAAAGCTCCACAGCGTCGCAAAGCGCAACACCCTCGCGCACAGCACGGGCGCGCGTGGCGCTCATATCAATCACGCGCTGATTGCTCGAGCCCCTAAAGCGCAATGAGATATCGTACAGATCCTGAACAAACGGGCCGTCCACCAACATGTCGAGGCAGGCCAGGATACGGTCCGTCACCTCGGTATGATGACGGCCACCCGGCATAAGCTCCTCGAGCACGTCGCCGGTAAAGCACCAAATGGTCTTGCCCGACCCCTCGGGATAGACCGCACGCACGCGTTCGATAAAGTCAACAAGTCCCGCCTGATTCTCGGGCTCCATAGGCTCGCCGCCCAGAATCGTCAGGCCATCGATAAAGGGATGGTCGAGGCTCTCGATAATCTTGTCCTCGACGGCACGATCGAACGGCTCGCCCGCAGCAAAGTCCCACGCGACAGAGTTAAAGCAGTTCTTGCACCCACGACGGCACCCACTCACAAACAGAGAAGTACGAACGCCTTCCCCATCAGCAATGTCGAAATACTTAATGTTCGCGTAATTCATAGGTAACTCTCCCGGGAGGCCGGGACATATCATCCCGTCCTCAAACATTCTCGGCCTTCGGCCTGCGAAACTGCGGGCGGGACGATATGTCCCGGCCTCATGCAAAGGGTAACTCAATGAACGAAGCGAACATCGAGTATAGGGTTCGAGGTCCAATAAAAACCTTGTTGCAACTCAACCGCCATCGCAAGCAAAGCGTTGTTGCAAGTCAACTCATTTCCGCTTAGAACTTCGAGGAGTGAGCAGACCGCATGCCGTATCTCAGCTACGTCAACTTGGCTGAGCCGAGAGGGCCGCTTGGGCTTTTGCTCGATATGAGTTCCGCACGCAAAGAAGGCCACTTAATGTGGCCTTCGTCTTGCGCAGGACTGTCCGAAATAGCGAGCAAATGCCCAAGCGGCCCTCCCGGCTCAGCCCCGGAGCGGTATTAGAGATGCAGCACGCGGTCGCGAATCTCCTCGGTTCGGCCCTGGTTCCAGAACTGGGTACCGATGTAGCCGCACGTGCGACGGGCAACATTCATCTTCTCCTGATCGCGGTTGCCGCAGTTAGGGCACTCCCACACCAGCTTGCCGTCATCCTCGACAATCTTGATCTCACCGTCGTAGCCGCACACCTGGCAGTAGTCGCTCTTGGTGTTGAGCTCGGCGTACATGATGTTGTCGTAGATGTACTGCATCACGCGAATGACAGCCTTGAGGTTGTCCTGCATGTTGGGAACCTCGACGTAGGAGATGGCACCGCCCGGCGAAAGCTGCTGGAACATGCCCTCGAACTTGAGCTTGTCGAATGCGTCGATCTCCTCGGACACGTGGACGTGGTAGCTGTTGGTGATGTAGCCCTTGTCCGTCACGCCCGGGATGATGCCAAAACGACGCTGCAGGCACTTGGCGAACTTGTAGGTCGTCGACTCAAGCGGGGTACCGTACAGCGAGAAGTCAATATCGCTTTCGGCCTTCCACTCGGCGCACTTGTCGTTCATGCGCTGCATGACGGCCATGGCAAACGGCGTACCCTCCTTCTCGGTGTGGCTGTGGCCCGTCATGTACTTGACGCACTCGTACAGGCCGGCATAACCCAGACTAATGGTGGAGTAACCGCCCACGAGCAGCTTGTCGATCGTCTCGCCCTTCTTCAGACGAGCGAGGGCGCCGTACTGCCACAGAATCGGTGCGGCGTCAGAAAGCGTACCCATCAGGCGCTCATGACGGCACAGCAGGGCACGGTGGCACAGCTCAAGGCGCTCGTCGAAGATCTTCCAGAACTTATCCATATCCTGGTGCGAGCTCAGCGCGACATCGGGCAGGTTGATGGTCACGACGCCCTGGTTAAAGCGACCATAGTACTTGGGCTTGTTCGGGTCGTAGTTCAGCGCGTTGGCAACGTTGTTAAAGCCGTTGCCCGAGCGGTCGGGCGTCAAGAAGCTGCGGCAGCCCATGCAGGTATAGCAGTCGCCGTTACCCGCGGTCTCGCCCTTCGACAGCTTGAGCTCGCGCATCTTTTTCTCGGAGATGTAATCGGGCACCATACGCTTGGCAGTGCACTTGGCAGCCAGCTGGGTCAGGTAGAAGTACGGGGAATCCTCGTGAACGTTATCGTCCTCGAGTACATAGATAAGCTTGGGGAATGCCGGGGTGATCCATACGCCGGCCTCGTTCTTAACGCCCTCGTAGCGCTGGCGAAGCGTCTCCTCCACGATCATGGCAAGGTCGTGCTTCTCCTGAGGCGTACGGGCCTCGTTAAGATACATAAAGACCGTCACGAACGGCGCCTGGCCGTTGGTGGTCATAAGGGTCACGACCTGATACTGAATCGTCTGAACGCCGCGACGGATCTCGTCACGCAGGCGATCCTCAACAACCTCGCGGACCTTTTCGGGAGATGCGGAAACGCCGAGCTCCTCGAGCTCGCGAGCGACCTCGCCGCGAATCTTTTGACGACTCACCTCAACGAACGGGGCGAGATGGGTCAGCGAAATAGACTGGCCGCCGTACTGGGAGGAAGCAACCTGGGCGATGATCTGCGTCGCGATGTTGCAGGCGGTCGAGAAGCTGTGCGGCTTCTCAATCAGCGTACCCGAGATAACAGTACCGTTCTGGAGCATATCCTCCAGGTTCACCAGGTCGCAGTTATGCATGTGCTGGGCAAAGTAGTCCGAATCATGGAAGTGAATCAGACCCTCATTGTGAGCATCCACAATCTCCTGGGGCAGCAGCACACGCTGAGTCAGGTCCTTGGAGATCTCGCCGGCCATGTAGTCACGCTGAACGGAATTGACGGTCGGGTTCTTGTTGGAGTTCTCCTGCTTGACCTCTTCGTTGTTGCACTCAATCAGCGACAGAATCTTGTCGTCGGTCGTGTTCTTCTGGCGCTTCAGGCTCTGAACATAGCGATAGATGATGTAATGGCGAGCGACCTCGTAGCAGTCGAGACGCATGATCTCGTCCTCGACCAGATCCTGAATCTCCTCGACCGACACGGTGTGGCCCGCGTTCTCGCATGCCTCGGCGACGTTTTGTGCCGCGTAAACCACCTGGCGGTCGGTAAGACGAGAGCTCTCCTCGACCTCCAAGTTTGCGGCGCGGATGGCATTGACGATCTTATCGATGTCAAAGACAACCTCGGTGCCGCTGCGCTTGATGATCTTCATCCTCTTGCCTCTTTCGCATCGTAGCCTCATCGCGCTTCAGAGCCAAACGATACCCGGCAGGGCTTGCCCCTGTCTTGCGGCGCCGTCGCGCAATCTGTGTTCTCGATAAACCATAAGCCTCCATGCGGACATTCCCTGGAGCCGATCAAGCGGCTCAAGGACACGTTCAAAAGAGGCAGTTAAGGTCTTCGTTCTCTGTCCGCCATCTATCATACGACAAAGACGCATCTATATCCTGTATTCTTTTTTTAGGTCAAACACAACATATAGTGTTTCAGCAGGTCAAAGCAATTAGTCATTTTGCAGACGCATTAAAAATGAGGGGTTCTTGGCAAGTCGGTAAAACGTTACCAACACGGCTACCTGCATAGCAGTTATAAAACCCCCTTAGTCAAGCCGCTGACAAATCCTACCAAAACCAAGCCGCTCACGCCAAAAGAATCCAAAAGATTGTGCTTGACCAACATGTTGCGGTCACGATCGGCCAGGACGTATGCAATCTGCCGGCACCTCTACGGGACGCGAAGACCATCGCGTACAGACCTTGGATCAATATTTGGTGGCTTATTTGGCGGCGTGCTTGGTGGCAAAACAAAAACAGCCCAGAGGACATAGCCTCTGAGCTGCGAACATTTGGTGGGCGTTAGAAGATTTGAACTTCTGACCTCTTCCGTGTCAGGGA
>CABRFG010000059.1 GCA_902470095.1 uncultured Collinsella sp. | reverse complement strand
GCCGTGTGGGAGGACCTCCACCACAGGGACCCGTACCCGTTCTGGCTGGATTAATGGATGGAAACGGGTGTTCTATCGGGACACACATTTTGTCCTATAAGCCTCCCTTTCCGCCCGCTTGACCAAAATCTTGCCGCAAGCTTGACGAATGCCGGATGCCCAACAGTTTGATTCATTCTATATCAGATTCTATGCAAAAATGCCACTAAAAGGTCGTAGACGGTAGCGGGTGCTAGGCGAGTTGAATGACATGGCTGAACCTTGTTCATCTGCGTTACACTGCCGCTTAGATGGGACAAGCTGACAAGCTCATTTACCTGCTTAAAGACCGATTAGTCGGGGGATTAATAACAATCGGTTCTCGCTGTACAAAAACTTGCCGCTTGCGTACCAAAAGACAACCTAAAACACAAGGTCGCTCTATTCATAGCGCGGCTTGTATGGTCTTGCGGCTACAGTGTCCATACGGTCGAGTTGAGGAGCGGGCATGGTAAATGATTTGAGCGGTATAGACGAGCTCGAGCTGATGCCGTTAGGCGGAGGCTATATGGTGCGACGCGAACGCTTGATGAATGAGCTTATCGCTAAGGGCCGAAAGGCCGGCATCGTGGTTCTTTATGCACCCGACGGGTTTGGGAAGACCTCGGTGCTGCTGCAGTACACCCATGAGGTTAAATGCGACCCGACGCGAGGCCCCGTGCGGATTATCGAGGCCGATCGCGCCACTGGGCGCGAGGTGTTTATGCAGCTCGAGGTGGTTACCGAAGAACTCAAAGACAAACCGCACTCCCTTATCGCGATTGATAATGTGCCAAACCTCGATCAGCACGATACTGAAGACCTCATCGACAGGATTCGCGGCCTGCGCGCTATGGGGATAGGGGTCTTTATCTCCTGCCGTCCTTCAAATCGTCAGCTGATTCATGGGCTGGGCGATTCGGTTAAGATCAATGCGCAGATGCTCAAGGTGCATGCCTATGAGTATTCGGCGTGGGCATCGGCGTTTTCGATCAGCACATCGCTCGACTTTTATCAGCTCACGCAGGGCGTGCCCGAGCTCGTTTCGGCATTGCAGACGGGTCTGTATGGCCAAGGCGACGTAGCCGGCCTGCTCGAAAACGAGATTGTCAACGTATATGGCGCGGCACTTGTCGATCTGGCTTCGCTCGACAATAATGCACTGTTTTGCGTGGCATGTCTCATGGTTTTGATGGGCGAGGGCAATATAGCAGAACTCGAGGCTTGTGGGGTAAGGCTGTCGATGGTCGACCAGTCTTACTTTGTACGCGACTACCCGATCTTTGGCTTGGACCCCGCCGAGCGGAGTTTTACGTGTCTGGGCACGGAGGATAACGGACGATTGCGTTTGCGTAAGTTGGTGGCCGAGGTTCGCCCCGAACTTGTTCCGAGGGCGGCCCGGATTTTGCTTAAGGCGGGCCGATGCGATGCGGCGATGGGCCTGGCGGACGCTTTTTTGGACCGCGAGGCGGTCCTTGAACTTGCTGGACAGTATGGGGTCGATCTTGCTCTGACGGGGCACGGGGCCGATATCTGCCGAGCAGCGCTGGGCACGATCGATGCCGACGATCCGGCTCCAGAGCCAACGCCTGCCGAGGCGCTTGGCGTATATCTGGCAGCGGTCAGCGTGTCCAATACAAAGCTCGCTCGCTATATGGCATCGGTTATCGATCGCGGGGGCGAACGGGCGGCCTGCGAAATAGATCCTGTTTCATGGAGGGTGGCCCAGACACTGACGGCTGTTTGCTATGGGGACAACGGGCTTGGGCTTCCTACGAACCTGGCCGTGCCAGAAATCGAGACATCCCATACCGCACTCGATATGTTGTCTGCGCATATTGAGGTCAAGCGCTGTCTGACCGAGCGGGGAGATGACGGCGGCGTTCTACAGCAGCTCAAAACGAGCAAGGCCTACGACTGCGAGCTCGATATCGCGGGGATTGTTATACGGGCCGATAGCATGCTGGTGGAGCTCTTTGACGGGTCGTTTGCGGGAACCGACGAGCGCGACGACGAGATGACGGTGGTGCGGGAGGCGCTCGACGTACGTGGGCTTAAGGCGATGGCTATCTGGGTGCGCATGGTGTTGGCGGCGCGGCGGCTCCTTTCCGGCTTGCCGGTAACCGACGACGCGGCGTTCAACGAGCTCGATCGTTTTGCCGTGCGCATGCGCGACAACCAGATTCAGCTGTTTGGCCTGTTGCTAGAAGGCTGGCAGTCGCTGGCAGAGGGACGGCCGGTTAATGCAAAGTTCCGTGCGGTCCAAGTGCTCAAACTTGCCGAGGAGTCGATTGCGTACATGCGCGATAACGCATTGCTGCTGGAACGCGCGGCATATCTGCGTAACACCTCGATGGTTTCGGTGCGCGAGGAAGCGGAGTTGCTCGATATAAGCCAGACGCAGGTTGGTGGAGCGGAGGCCTGGATGGTGGCGCTGCATTTGGCCTGTGCGGGCCGAGACAGCGATCTTGCGGCCTGGATGTCCATGAATCGTGCAGGGATTCTAGAGCCATCGTATCGGCTCTTTGCGCGCCTTGCCATGCATTGTCTGGGCGAGCCGGCGGGCAGGATACGCAAGAAGCTTCCCGTGCGCGAGCTGTCGCGGTACTCGCTGCGCGACGATTTGGAAGGGGAGGGCGAGCGCCTGTTCCAGGCCGGCGAGGTTGAAGCCGTTGATACCATCGACCATATCGAGATTCGCATGTTTGGTGCGTTTCGCGCCGAGCGCGACGGGTTTCCCATCACGGACAAAATGTGGCGCCGCAAGAAGGCGGCGACGCTCGCCGAGCGGCTTGCGCTGGGCATGGATGCGCTCGTCGATCGTGAGACGCTGGCCATGGAGCTGTGGCCCCATGCCGAGTTCAATAGCGCCCGCAACAACCTGTACTCGACGATATCGCGCTTACGGTCGGCTTTGGGACCGACGCCAGACGGCAAGTCGTGTGTACTCATCCAAAATGAATGCATTGGGCTCAACGGCGACTACGTCAAGACCGATGTACGGCTGTTTGACCAGATAAGCCGCGAGGTTTTGGGAAATCGCACGGGTGCGCGCGGTCCCCATTTAGTTGAGCTGTGCCTTAAGATTGAGCAGCTTTATGCCGGACCGCTGTATGTCCCCAATGGCTGTAATCCCACCTACTTTTTGCGTATGCGACGCATTATGCAGTCAAAGTACATCGATTGCATGATTAAGGGAGCAAATGCCGCTCTAGAAGAAAACGATCTGCAGTCGGCGATTTGGCTGGCGGAGTCGGGGCTTCGGCAGGAAACGTCGCGTGAGGATATGGTGCGCTGCGCCATGCGCGTCTACAGTGCGGCGGGGCGGCGGCGCGATATCGTCGAGCTGTACAGCGGGCATATGCACCATCTGAGGGAGCAGGTCAATGGCGTGCCCGAGCCCGAGACGCGGCGTCTATACGAGCGCTTGGTGGAGGGGCGGCTCAATCGCGTGCTGGTCGAGCGATAAAAAACGGGCGCCCGAAGTACTTGGGCACCCGTAAGCTTGCTATGTGTTGGCTCGCCGGATCATTGGCTCTTAGACGAGCTTGATCTTCTCGATGTCCTTGCGCGAGGACTCGCGATACAGCGAGAACTTGCGGCCGATGACCTGGACGACCTCGGCGTGGCAGCGCTCAGCGAGCTCTTCGGCGGCCTCGCGGGCGGAAAGACTGGAGCCATCGAGCACGGAGCACTTAACGAGCTCATGCTTCTCCAGGTAGGCGACCGTCTGCTCGACGGTGCCCTCGTTGACATCGGACTTACCGATGATGATGGCGGGGTTGAGGTGATGGGCCATGCTGCGAAGCTGCTTGACCTGGGCTCCTGTCAGTGCCATGGGTTCTCGCTTTCTATGTATGGGGCGCCCCGTAATGGGGCCTTAATCTACGTGAGCTGTCCCACGATAGCGCAGGAGCGGTGCGGTGTGGGGCGCGTTCGCCCAGTTCAAAAAGAATGCGGATGCCGAGTGAGTGGGCGGTGCGGGTTGCGAGCAGGCTATGAGCTGGGTGCAGAGACCGGTTCCCATGCAATAAACGCCCAACGAACCTTGCGGACATGATCGAGCATATAGCGCCCCTGCGGCACGCCCTTGGAGCCCGGCTCACCGGCATGGGGGTTCTCAACCATGTGTTGAGCGATGTAGTCGCGCAGGCGGTCGATCTTATCCTCGTTGCCATGCTCGAGCATGCGGGAGAAGTCTGCCACGCCCGCCTCAAGGCTATCGAAAGTATCGCGACGAGGCGATTCAAAGTATGTAACCTGCGGCAGGGCACCCATCTGAATGAGGATGTTGAAGGCATACACAAAGCCATTACTGCAGGTAACCGAGGCGCCGATGGCGTTCATCAGGTGCAGGTCATAGCGCGGGCTGGAGTTGGCGACCATCGTGACAGCGCAACGCCGACGAGCCGTTCGATCAAGCTTAGCAAGCGCGCCTTTTAGATTGGTCGTCGTAACCGACCGACTGGCAAAGGCAACATCCACCGCTTTCGCGACCGGTCCAACCAAATCCCAATCATCATCCCAAGCAAGCTCAAGCGGCGTTATGCGATCCTCGAGCCCATAGTACTCAATGCCGGCATCAAGTGTGCCCAGCATGGCGGGGGAGAAATCAGCCGCAATTACAGGATGCCCAGCCTGAGCAAGCGGAATAGCAATCGACCCAGCCCCACACCCCATATCAAGCACGGATTCACTAGGCTTTAACGCCAACAGCTTCATAAAGTCCCGAGCATACGGAGCAGTCTCAAGCGGCCGAAAATGCCGAGCCCTTTTATCCCACTCAAAAGAATCATCAGCCCGATGCCGACCAGCTTGCAGGCGCATCCATTCCTGATTCCAATCAGCAGAAAGAAGCTCAGAGCGAGCATCTCCATCAACCACGGGCCAACCTCCTAGCAACAAAAAAGCGACTCCCCCCAAAAGAAGAGCCGCAACCAGCATATATCAGAAAGAACCAATCCAACGCCAAACCGCCGCATCAGCCAAGTGGTGCAGGAGCGAAGCAACTGCAACCGGGATAGAACCCAACTGAGGTTCCGTTGTGCGGGAGCCCCGGGGAGGGCAAATATATAAGGTCGATCGCGAGTTCCGCACGAGCCGGAGAGCACTTAATGTGCTCTCCGTGCGAGCCAGGACTGTCCGAGCAGGCGACCTTATATATTTGCCCTCCCCGGGGCTCCTCGCCAGTCCCCCTCAGCTAGTTCTTCAGCGAGTTCAGCGGTGCCGGGAAGCGTCCGCCACGGTGGGCAAGCACGGTGCCGGCGTTGGGGTTCACCGGCATGATGGGCGCACGGCCGAACAGGCCGCCGTACTCGACGCAGTCGCCCACGCCCTTGCCGATAGCAGGAATCACGCGGACGGCCGTGGTCTTGTTGTTGATGACGCCGATGGCCATCTCGTCGGCGATGATGCCGGCGATGGTTTCGACCGAGGTGTCACCAGGGATGGCGATCATGTCCAGGCCAACGGAGCACACACAGGTCATGGCCTCGAGCTTCTCGAGCGAAAGCGCACCGGCCTCGACGGCGGCGATCATGCCGGCATCCTCGGACACGGGGATAAAGGCGCCTGAGAGACCGCCCACGCTGGAGCTGGCCATGACGCCGCCCTTCTTGACGGCATCGTTGAGCATGGCGAGCGCGCAGGTCGTGCCCGGGCCGCCGCAGGTACCTACGCCGATGATCTCGAGGATGCGCGCGACGGAGTCGCCGATGGCAGGCGTGGGAGCCAGCGACAGGTCGACAATGCCCTTCTCGACACCCAGACGATGGGCGGCCTCGCGGCTCATGAGCTCGCCGGCACGGGTGATCTTAAAGGCGGTCTGCTTAATCTTTTCGGCGACTTCCATCATCGAGGCGGAGTCGGGGAGCGTCTCCAAGGCAGCAGCCATAACGCCGGGGCCCGAGACGCCTACGTTGATGACGGCGTCGGCCTCGCCGCCGCCGTGGACGGCGCCCGCCATAAACGGGGAGTCCTCGACCATATTGGCAAAGCAGACAAACTTGGAAGCGCCGACGGAGTCCTGGTCGGCCGTGAGCTTAGCGGCGTCGATGATGGTCTGGGCGGCCATAAGCACGGCATCCATGTTGATACCGGCGCGCAGGCTGGCGACGTTGACGCTGGAGCAGACGCGGCTCGTGGTGGCGAGCGCCTGGGGGATGGACTGGATGACGCGGCGGTCGGCGTCGCCGATGCCCTTCTGGACGAGCGCGGAGAAGCCGCCCAGGTAATCGATGCCGAGCGTCTCGGCCGCGCGGTCGAGGGCATGCGCGATGGGGGTGAGGTTCTCATCCTTGCAGCACGCGGCGATCTGCGCCACCGGGGTGACGGAAACACGCTTGTTGACGATGGGGATACCGTACTCGCGCTCGAGGTTCTCGGCGGTCTCGACCAGATGCTCAGCCGTGTGCGTCACGTGGTCGTAGATCTTCGTGCACATGCGGTCGAGGTTCTCGTCACCGCAACCCATGAGCGAAACACCCATGGTGATGGTCCTGATGTCGAGGTTCTGCTCCTCAACCATGCCGCGGGTTTCCGCGATTTCTGCGGGCGTGATCGCCATCCTTGCGCTCCTATCTGCCAAAACGAGCATAGTCTTATCTATTTTAACGTGCCGCACGTGCCAAGTGGCGCATGCGGCACGTTTTGGTGCTCGGTTGTTTCCGTTGTGTTACTGCCCAAAGACCTCTTCGGCGATACGAGCGCTTTCGGCGGCGTCCTTGGCGTAATAGTCCGCGCCGATCTGCTTGGCGTATTCGGGGGTGAGCACGGCGCCGCCCACGATGATCTTGACGCCCGGAACCTCGGCATGGAGCAACTTGATGGTCTCCTCCATGGCGACGACCGTGGTAGTCATAAGCGCCGAGAGGCCGACGAGTTTGATATCGCGCTCCTTGACGGTCTTGAGTACCTCCTGCGGATCGACGTCGCGGCCCAGGTCAAAGACGGTGTAGCCGTAGTTGTCGAGCAGCATTTTGACGATGTTCTTGCCAATATCGTGGATGTCGCCCTTGACGGTGGCCACGCAGATCTTGCCCTTGTCGGCAATCTCGCCGGCGGGCATCAGGCGCTTGATGGTGTCGAAGCCCACGCGCGCGGCCTCGGCCGAGGCCATGAGCTGCGGCAGGAAGAACTTGCCCTGGTCAAAGAGGACGTCAACCTCGTCGAGGGCGGGGATAAAGTGATTGTTGATGAGGTCCATGGCGTCGTGGTCTGCCAGCAGACGCTCGGTCTCGGCAGCGATCTCGCCTTTGCGACCCGAGACGACCATGCGACGAATCGGGTCGTCGTTGTCGTCGGTGCCGGCGGTGCCCGCGGCAGGCGCGGCATCACTCGATGCGGCCTGAGCCGCTGCCGGGTTGGCGGCGATCTTGTACGGATCGGTCCAGCCGGCATAGCGCTCGATGTATCCGGTCGAGCCCTCGTCTTCAACGCTTAGGACGCGATAACTGTAGACGGTATCCATAAAGCGCTTGGAGCCTGGGTTCATGATGGGGGCGTCCAGGCCCGCGCCAAAAGCCGCGGCTAAAAAGACAGAGCCCAGCAGTGGGCGGGCAGGCAGGCCAAAGCTGATGTTCGACACGCCGAGCGCGCATTTGACGCCCAGGCGCTCCTTGCACAGGGACATGGCGCGCAGTATCTGTTCGGCCTGGCGTTGATTGGTCGAGGCGGTCATGACCAGGCAGTCGATGAGGATGCGGTCCGGGCCGATGCCGTAACGGGCAGCCTCGGCCACGATGCGCTCGGCGATGGCAAAGCGGGCCTCGGCGGTATCGGGGATGCCGCCTTCGTCGAGCGTAAGTCCGACAACGTTGGTGCCGTAGTGGGCGACCAGCGGAAAGATTTCATCCATGATTTGCTGCTTGCCATTGACCGAGTTGATGATGGGCTTGCCGGCGTAGCGGCGCACGGCGGCCTCGACAGCGGCGGGATCGGTGGAGTCGATCTGCAGCGGCAGCAGCGTGGAACCCTGGAGCTGTTCGGTGGCCTGTTGGATGATCTTGACCTCGTCGATCTCGGGCAGGCCCACGTTGACGTCCAGGATGTCGGCGCCCTGCTCCTGCTGGCTGATGCCCTGGCTCACCACGTAGTCCAGATCGCCGTCGCGCAGGGCCTGCTGCAGGCGCTTTTTGCCGGTGGGGTTGATGCGCTCGCCGATGACGGCGATCTTGTGGCCGTCGCAGGGAAGGTCCACCACGGTCTGGGCGCTTGTGACCGACATGCTGGGCTTGCGGTGGCGCGGGCTGGGCGTGTGGTTGTCGATAAGCGTGCACAAGGCCGCCATGTGCGCCGGCGTGGTGCCGCAGCAGCCGCCCACGACGCTCACGCCGTCGGCGATCATGCCGGCGACGGCCTCGGCGTATTCGGGGGCTTGGATATCAAAGACGGTGCTGCCGTCGTCGTCCACGTGGGGGAGTCCCGCATTGGCCTGCACCATAACGGGCTTGTCGGTAACGGTGAGCATACGTGCGGCGAGTCCCCGGAGCTCGGCCGGTCCTTGGCTGCAGTTGATGCCCAAAACGTCGGCGCCGATGGCGTCGAGCGTGATGGCGGCCACCTCGGGACTCGTGCCCAGGAAGGTGCGACCGTCTTCCTCAAAGGTCATGGTGGCAAAGACGGGCAGGTCGGAGTTCTCGCGGCAGGCGAGGACGGCAGCCTTGATCTCGGCAAGGTCGGTCATAGTCTCGATAATAAAGAGGTCCACACCCGCGGCGACGCCGGCGCGCACTTCCTCGGCAAAGAGGTCGTAGGCCTCGTCGAAGCTCAGAGTACCCAGGGGGCGAAGCAGCGTGCCGATGGGGCCGATATCGCCGGCGACGTAGCGGGCGCCGGCCTCGCGGGCGCAGGTGACGGCCGCGGCAAAGACGTCTGCCACGGTGGCAGCACCGTCGAGCTTGTGGGCGTTGGCGCCAAAGGTGTTGGCGGTGATCACGTCACAGCCAGCCTCGACATATTGACGTTGGATATCGGTGATAACCTGGGGCTCCTCAAAGTTGAGCAGCTCGGGCAGGGCGCCGGCCTTCATGCCGGCCGCTTGCAACATGGTGCCCATGCCGCCGTCGAACAGCAGGTGCCCGGTGCCTTCGATGGCGGCACGCAGGCGGTCATCCTTAATGCGAAGGTCGTCGATCGTGCGCGTCTTGTATGCAGCGCCATTGCAGCGTGCGGCATTGACGGGCGCTGCCAGCGCGGTACCGTCGGAATCATGGGTGATAAGCGGAGTAAACATCGAGGGCTCCTAATGGCTGGAATAGCAGGTGGTGTGGGCGGCGCGGAAGCGGCAGTTCTTGCGCATGCGGCAGATATTGCAGGTGGGGCGGGTCTGGGCGTCGTGGACTTCGCCGTCGAACAGGCCGATCACCGCGGTCACGCTTTTGGTGGGCATGAGCAGGCTGGTGGGCGTGACGGTCAGGCCGATGAGCCGCGTGGCGTTGAGCGCATTGACGATCGAGCGCTGGGCCGAGAGCGGGCAGTCGCCGTAGCCGGGACTAAAGCGCCAGTTGCCGGCGAGCCCATGTGTGGCGGCGTCCGTCTTGACCTGCTGGTCCATTTGCTCAACGGCGGCTTCCACGTAAGCGGAGCACGCGGCGTCGAGCACGGCGCCCTCCAGGGGATGTTGGGCTCCCGTGGTGCGCAGGCGACGCTCGGCGTCCATGCCGAGGGTGCAGGCCATCAGCGCGGCCATGCGGGCGTCCTTAAGATGGCGATAGATATCGCGACCCCGTAGCTCAACGTTGGTGCCGACCAAGCGAATGCAAGGTTCTCCATGATCGTCCACGCTCGTGGCATCGATGACAAATACGCGGCGCACGCCACGGGGCTCAATATCCAGCTCCAGGCGCTCGACCACAAGCTCAATACGTCGTGACAGTTCGGGCTCAATCTGCTGGCCGCCGTAACCCAGATACCGCAGCATCTCGGCACGGTCGACACGGGGATGGTGCGCAGCATCGACACGGTAAAGCGCCGGCGACGCAAGGTCGGCCGGCACTTCGATAGCGGTTGTATCGATGTGCGGTTTTTCCATTACCCCAGGCGCTCCATAATGGTTGCGGCGATCGCAGGACGATTCATAGTGTACAGGTGCAGGCCGTCGGCGCCGTGCTCCTTGAGGTCGCAAAGCTGACGGGCGGCATAATCTACACCGGCTGCCTGCAGGCTCTCGGGGTCATTTTCGTACTTGGCAAGAATCTTGATGACGGGGGAGGGCAGCGACGCGCCGCACATAAAGACCATGCGGCTGATCTGCGACTTGCCCATAAACGGCATGATGCCCGCGGTAATGGGCACGGTGATACCGGCCTTGTCGGCAAGCTCGCGGAAGCGATAGAAGCACTCGTTATCAAAGAAGAGCTGCGTCACAAAGAAGCTCGCGCCGGCGTCCTGTTTTTGTTTGAGGTGTTCGACCGAGAGGTTGAGATCCTCACAGGCAATGTGGCCCTCGGGGTAGGCTGCGGCGCCCACGCAAAAGCCGGCGTCGACGAGCTCGGGGATGAGGTCGCGGGCGTAGGCGTAGTCCGAGGCGGGCTTGTCGTCCTCGGTCGCGCCGGCAGGGAGATCGCCACGCAGGGCCAGGATGTTTTCCACGCCGGCGGTGCGATACTCGTCGATCTTGGCGGCGATATCGGCGTGCGACCGGCCCACGCAGGTAAGGTGTGCCACCGAGGGCGTGTCGAATTCGCTCGAAATCATATGCGCGATGGGGGCGGTGGCGGCACCGTTGCCCGAGCCGCCGGCCGAGCAGGTGACCGAGACAAAGCTCGGCGAAAGCTTGCACAGATTGCCTGCCACTTCGCGAGCCGTGTCGAGGGTGAGCTCGCCCTTGGGCGGGAACATCTCAAACGAAATGGGCGCGGTGCCCTGGGATGCTGCCTGCTTAAAAACCTCGTCGACGCGCATATCGTGCTCCTTTAGATGCCTGGGTGCGATGTTTTGTTGCAAGGATTCTACAGCACCACTGCGCTAAGGTGGAGTTTCACTCGCTATTTGGGGATACCAATCGAAAATGCTTCGCTATCGGCATTTCCTATAACAGGGTAGTCAATCTAAGATGGGGCTATATTGAATGGTATTTGATGCGAAATACCAGTTAAGAAAGCCCCGTCCCAAATTGACTACCCTTAAATCGTGGGGAGAGGTCTGCAATTTATACAGTTGATTGGCTGTTGAGGGTGGCAACGCCGCCTCGATAGGGTAACCTCATTGATTGGTTTCGCGACAGCAACATAACGGTAATGTCGCGGAAACACGGCGAGTCTAAGCTATGACTCGTTCGTTAGTAATCAACACCGCTTCTCACGCGGTGCCGATACGAAGGGAGTTCCGTATGGCCGAACTTACTGACCGCTTCGGGACCATGGTGTTCTCTGAGGAAGTCATGAAGGACTACCTCCCCAAGGACATTTGGAAGCGCCTTGCTGCAACCCTCGAGGGCGGTGAGCCGCTCGACCTGGATGTGGCCAACGCCGTCGCCCATGCCATGAAGGTCTGGGCCATCTCCAAGGGCGCGACGCACTACGCGCACTGGTTCCAGCCGCTTTCGGGCATTACTTCCGAGAAGCACGACAGCTTCCTGGAGCCCAACCACGACGGCACCGCCATTACCAAGTTTACGGGCAAGAACCTCATCCAGGGCGAGCCCGATGCCTCGAGCTTCCCCAACGGCGGCCTGCGTGCTACCTTCGAGGCCCGTGGCTACACCGCTTGGGACCCCACCAGCCCCGCCTTTATCAAGGACGATGTCCTGTGCATCCCCACGGCTTTCTGCTCCTACACGGGCGAGGCCCTGGACAAGAAGACCCCGCTGCTGCGCTCCATGACCGCGCTCTCGCGTGAGTCCAAGCGCGTTTTGGCGCTGTTTGGCAAGACCCCCAAGAAGGTCGTTCCTTCCGTGGGTGACGAGCAGGAGTACTTCCTGATCAAGAAGGACGCTTACCGCAAGCGCAAGGACCTGGTCATCACCGGCCGCACCCTCTTTGGTGCTGCTCCCTGCAAGGGCCAGGAGCTCGAGGAGCACTACTTTGGCGCTATCCGCCCCACCGTCTCGGCCTATATGAAGGACCTGGACGATGAACTGTGGGCGCTTGGCATTCCCGCCAAGACCAAGCACAACGAGGTTGCTCCCTGCCAGCATGAGCTCGCACCGGTCTATGGCGAAGTCAACGAGGCCATCGACCAGAATCTGGTCATGATGGAGAAGATGAAGCTCATCGCCTCCCGCCACGACTTGGTCTGTCTGCTGCACGAGAAGCCCTTCGAGGGCATTAACGGTTCGGGCAAGCACAACAACTGGTCGCTTGGCACCGAGTCCGAGAATCTGCTCGATCCGGGCGACACCCCGCTCGACAACCTGCAGTTCATCGTCTTTCTCACCGCGGTGATCGAGGCCGTCGATAACTATCAGGAGCTCCTGCGTGCCTCTGTTGCCTCGGCCGGCAACGACCATCGTCTGGGCGCCAACGAGGCTCCTCCGGCGATTATGTCCATCTTCCTGGGCGACCAGCTTACCGAGGTCGTCGAGAAGATCATCGATGGCAAGGCTTCCGTCCATGCCACGCGCGGCGTGCTCGACCTGGGCGCCGATACCCTGCCCAAGCTGATGCAGGACAACACCGACCGCAACCGCACCTCCCCGTTTGCCTTCACCGGTAACAAGTTCGAGTTCCGTGCCTGCGGCTCCGAGCAGAACGTCTCCGACTCCAACCTGGTGCTCGATGCTGCCGTGGCCAAGTCGCTCAAGTCCTTCGCCGACGCGCTTGAGGGTACGCCCGAGGATGAGTTCCAGGACGCTGCGCTCGAGTACTGCAAGAAGGTCCTGACCGACCACCAGCGCATCCTCTTTTCCGGCGATGGCTACTCCGACGAGTGGCCCGTTGAGGCCGAGAAGCGCGGCCTTGCCAACAACAAGACCACGGCCGACGCCCTGCCCGCCTTTGTTTCCGATAAGGCCATCGCGCTCTTTGAGGAGACGGGTGTCCTGACCAAGGCCGAGGCTCAGTGCCGCTACGACTGCAAGCTCGAGAAGTACAACAAGCTCATGAACATCGAGGCCACCACGATGGTTCGCGAGGCGCGTCGTACCTATCGCCCGGTCATTACCGCCTATGCCACCAAGGTCGCTAAGGGCCTTGAGACTATTCGTGCCGCCGGTGCCGAGGCCGCCATGCAGTGCGAGCAGAACACGCTCAACAAGCTCTGCAACGGTATCACCACCATCAACGACTCCATCAAGGCGCTCGACGCCGTGCATCAGAAGGCCGAGGCCCTCGATGGTCAGGAGCAGGCCAATGTGTATGCACACGAGGTCGTTCCCGCTATGGATACGCTGCGCGCCGCCGTGGATGCCATGGAGGAGATCGTGGCCGCCGACTACTGGCCGGTCCCGACCTACGACGACATTCTGTTCTATGTGTAGAACGTAACTGACATATCGTCACGGTATTGAGCCGGGGTCCGCATCGCGCGGGCCCCGGTTTTTGTTTGCGAAGGACGCTTTGAAGTCCGTTTTGCCGCCGATTTGCCTAGGTATAAAGGGTTGTGGGCAAAAAACGTCAAATATGAGTACTGTCACAAGTCCTGTAGCATTATTTATTTGCAAAATATGCAGTGTTACGCAACATATGTCCAAGTACATAGCTGATAAACGCCTGCAATTCTTCCGCCGTAGGACCCCTGGCGGGTGGCGCGCGCAGACGTGGTGTAAGAGCGTCCTGAGGTCCGTCGCTGCAAGTCC
>CABRFG010000058.1 GCA_902470095.1 uncultured Collinsella sp. | reverse complement strand
TCGTTCACAAAGTTTTAACCTTTTACCACCAGGTTGACCAGCTTGCCGGGAACGCAGATGGCCTTGACGACCGTCTTGTCCTCAAGCCACTTGGCGACGGCGGCCTCCGCGGCAGCCTGCATATCCTCATTGGAGGCATCGCGGGCAACGTCGACGCGGCCGCGGACCTTGCCGAGCACCTGGACCACGATCTGCACCGTGTCCTCAACGGACTCGGCCAGGTCGAACTCGGGCCAGGCGGCGGTGTAGGCGTTGCCCTCGCAGCCGAGGGCCTCGTGCCACAGCTCGTCGGCCCAGAACGGGCAGATGGGGGCAAGGACGCTCACGATATCCTTAGCCACGACGTAGCACAGCGCCTTGTCGCGGGCGATACCCTCGGTGGCGTTGAGGTAGGCGCTCGCCGCGTTGACGAGCTCCATGACGGCCGAGATCGCGGTGTTGAACTGGCCGCGATCGAAGTCCTCGGTGCACTTGGCGATGGTGCGGTGACGCTCGCGATAGAGCTTCATCGCAACCTCGTCGAGCGCGGACTTGTCGAAGGCCACGTTGGCGTCGCCGGACTGGACGAGCTGCCAAACGATACGCCAGGCGCGCTTGATGAAGCGGTTGGCGCCCTCGACGGCCTTGGGATCCCAGTCGAAGTCCTTCTCGGGCGGGGCGATAAACAGGATCGCCAGACGCATGGTGTCGGCGCCGTAGGGCTCGATGACCGAGCTCGGGGGCACGACGTTGCCCTTGGACTTGGACATGGTGTCGCCGTTCTCGTCCTTGACCATGCCCTGGCACAGCAGGTTGGTGAAGGGCTCGTCCACACTCAGCAGGCCCAGATCGCGCAGTGCCTTGGTAAAGAAACGACTGTAGAGCAGGTGCAGAATGGCGTGCTCGATGCCGCCGATGTAGTTATCGACGGGCATCCAACGGTCGGCGGCCTCGCGGGAGAAGGGCAGCTCGGTGTTGTGCGGATCGGTATAGCGCAGGTAATACCAGCTGGAGCAGGTGAAGGTGTCCATGGTATCGGTCTCGCGCTTGGCCGGGCGACCACAGACCGGGCAGGTGGTCTCGTAGAACTCCTTGCACTCGGCGAGGGTCTCGCCGGCGCCCAAGTCCAGGTTCTCGGGCAGCGTCACCGGCAGCTGATCCTCGGGCACGGGCACGATACCGCAGTGCTCGCAGTGAATGGCCGGGATGGGGTTGCCCCAATAGCGCTGGCGGCTGATGAGCCAGTCGCGGAGACGGAACTCGACCTTGCGACGACCGCAGCCCATGGCCTCGAGGTCGGCCACGATCGCGGCCTCGCCCTCGGAGTGCTTACCGCCGCGCATGCCGGTGTACTTCCCGGACTGGACGAGCGTGCCCTCGGCAGCGTGGGCGCAATCCCAGTCGACGGTCTCGGCATGGAAGGTATCGATGGCCTCGCCGCTGGCCTCGACGGCAGCGCGATCGTCATCGTCCAGGATGATCGGCACGATCGGCAGGTCGTACTTGCGGGCAAACTCAAAGTCGCGCTGGTCGCCGCAAGGCACGGCCATGACGGCGCCGGTGCCGTAGTCGGCAACGACATAATCGGCAACCCACACGGGGACCTTCTCGCCGTTGACGGGGTTCACCACATAGCGGCCCGTGAAGGCACCGTGCTTCTCGAGGGTACTCTGGGCACGCTCGACGGCAGAGATATGCTTGGAGTCCTCGACGATCTTGGTGACGGCATCCTCGTACTCCGTGCCCTCGACGAGCTCGTGCAGGCCGGCGTACTCGGGAGCCAGGACAAAGAAGGAGACGCCAAAAAGGGTATCGGCACGCGTGGTGAAGACGGTGATCTTGCCCTCATCGCCCTCGATGGGCTCGCCATCCTGGTCGCACAGGGTAAAGTCGACCTCGGCGCCCTCGGAGCGACCGATCCAGTTGGCCTGCATCTGCTTGACGCGCTCGGGCCAGCCGGGGAGCTTCTCCAGATCGTCGAGCAGCTCCTGAGAGTACTCGGTGATCTTGAAGTACCATTGCTCAAGGTCGCGCTTCTCGGGCTCGGTGCCGCAGCGCCAGCACTTACCCTCGGTGACCTGCTCGTTGGCCAGAACGGTCTTGCAGTTAGGGCACCAGTTGACCGGGTTCTTCTTGCGGTAGACCAGGCCCTTTTCCCACAGCTTCTCAAAGATCAACTGACCCCAGCGGTAGTAGTCGGGGCTGCAGGTCTTGACCATGCGATCCAGATCGTAGGAGAAGCCCATGCGCTTCATCGTGGCGAGCGCCTGGTCCATGTTCTTATACGTCCAGGCAGCAGCCTGCGTATTGTGCTTGATGGCGGCGTTCTCGGCAGGCAGGCCAAAGGCGTCAAAGCCGATGGGGTGCAGCACGTCAAAGCCGCGCATGCGGGCCTGACGGGCCATGGCATCGCCGATGGTATAGTTGCGCGCGTGGCCCATGTGCAGGTCGCCCGACGGATACGGGAACATCTCGAGCACATACTTCTTGGGCTTGCTGTCGTCGGTGTCGACGGCAAAGAGGTTAGAGTCCTCCCAGGCCTTCATCCACTTGGACTCAATGGCCTGCGCGTCGTAGGCAGGGATCTCGTCCTTATGATCTGTGCAATCGCACATATCAGCTCCTTTTAACTTGATTGGGGCCGGTCGGCTAGGCTTTACTCGCTGCTGCGGACAGTCCTGCTCGCACGAAGGCCACATTAAGTGGCCTTCGGCTCGTGCGGAACTTGCAGCGAGCAAAGCCTAGCCGCCCGACCCTAGGGTTAACTTGGATGATTCTAGCAAATACAACAAGCGAGATGCCTGCGACTTGCGGGCATCTCGCTTTATCTAAATAACGTGGCTGAGAATCAACCGCTAATTGTTACCCGCCCAAGCATGATCGGGTTTTCCAAGTGCCGCAGATTGCCGTGAAAGAGGGGCGACACATACTTTCGTACGCGAGCGACGGTTTGAACGGCAAGGTGCGATGCTTGGGATAGCCACTTAGCGGTAGCTGACGCTTTGCTGAGAATCCTTCACGACTACATCATGCGCGCCGCCTTCGACGATGGAGGTGGAGCTTACCAGGGTCAGGCGTGCCTTTTCCTGGAGCTCGGGAATCGAGAGGGCACCGCAGTTGCACATCGTGGACTTGACCTTGTAGAGCGTGCCGCCCACACCGTCCTTGAGGGAGCCGGCGTACGGGACGTAGGAGTCGACGCCCTCGACGAAGCTGAGCTTCGCGGCGCCGCCCAGGTCGTAGCGCTGCCAGTTGCGAGCACGCGCAGAACCCTCGCCCCAGTACTCCTTCATGTACTGACCGTTCACGTTGACGCGCTCGGTCGGGCTCTCGTCAAAGCGGGCGAAGTAACGGCCCAGCATCATAAAGTCGGCACCCATGGCAAGGGCGAGCGTCATGTGGTAGTCGTAGACGATACCGCCGTCGGAGCACACGGGCACGTAGACACCGGTCTCCTCGTAGTACTCGTCACGGGCGCGGCAGACGTCGATCAGCGCGGTGGCCTGGCCGCGGCCGATACCCTTGGTCTCGCGGGTAATGCAGATGGAGCCGCCGCCGATACCGACCTTGATGAAGTCGGCGCCGCAATCGGCCAGGAAGCGGAAGCCCTCGGCGTCGACGACGTTACCGGCACCGACCTTGACGTCCTCGCCGTAGTTGGCACGGATCCACTCGATAGTGCGCTTCTGCCACTCGCTGAAGCCCTCGGAGGAGTCGATGCACAGAACGTCGGCACCAGCCTCGATGAGCAGCGGCACGCGCTCGGCATAATCGCGGGTGTTGATACCGGCGCCGACCATGTAGCGCTTGTCGTTATCGAGCAGCTCGTTGGGGTTAGTCTTGTGGCTGTCGTAGTCCTTGCGGAAGACAATGCCCATCAGGTGATCGTTGTCGTCGACAATGGGCAGGGCGTTGAGCTTGTTGTCCCAGATGACGTCGTTAGCGACCTTGAGGCTGATGTTCTTGTCGCCCACGATGAGCTGCTCACGCGGGGTCATAAACTCGGAGACCTTTGTCTGGTGATCATCGCGGCTGGGGCGATAGTCACGGCTGGTGACGATGCCCAGGAGCTTACCCTTGGGAGTGCCGTCGTCGGTGACCGGCATAGTGGAGTGACCGGTCTTCTCCTTGAGCTCGATGACCTGCTCCATGGTCATGTCGGGGGTCAGCGTGGAATCGGACTGAACGAAACCGGCCTTGTGATCCTTGACGGCCTTGACCATAGCGGCCTCGGACTCGGCGCTCTGGGAACCGTAAATGAAGGACAGGCCACCCTCGGTAGCGAGCGCGACACCCATGTCGACGCCCGAGACGGACTGCATGATGGCGGAAACCATGGGGATGTTCAGGGTGATTGCCGGCTTCTCACCGCGCTTAAAGCGGGTCAGCGGCGTCTTAAGAGAGACGTTGTTGGGGATGCACTGCGAGGACGAGTAACCAGGGACCAGCAGATACTCCGAAAACGTGTGGGACTCACCGGGAAAGAACGTAGCCATGTTTCTCCTTTTTCCATGCGACCGGTCGGCTGCAGGCCTCGTAGGACCCAGCCCAACCTTGGGCGCCCAATACTGGGGAAGTATCTTAACGCACTTTGACTGCTACAATGCATGATTTAAGAAGAGCACACGAGGGTTTGACGCAGGCTTTGCGTTTGCCCAGCAAACACTTTAGCGGGGAGACGTGGAGCGTATGGAGTACAAGACGACGGCAAAGTTGGTCATTCAAGCGTGCGACAAGGATTTGCCGGGCGTCTTCGGCCACGGCTGTGTCTTGCTGCTGCAGGGTATCGCCCGAGAGCACTCGCTCAACCGTGCCGCCAAGAGCATGGGCATGGCATACTCCAAAGCCTGGCGCATTGTGAACGAGGCGGAAGGGCAGCTGGGCTGCAAGCTCATCGAGCGCGACGGCGCCCGCGGATCCACCCTCACCCCCGCCGGAGAGCGAGCCATAGCAGTCTACGAGGAGCTGCAGGCCGACATAAACAAGGTCATTGCCACCAAAGCAAACGACCTCATCGCAAGTATTAAAAAGTAGCTCATTTGGGACGGGGCCTTATAGCCACACAACCCCTTCTCATAAGTTGCGGTGAAATAGGGACTGTTTATGCGGTTAAAGCCGTAAATCAATCCCTATTTCACCGCAACTTATGGAGTTGAGGATGATTTAGCTAGTTGCGGAGGGCATTATCTAGGGTGGCGGCCACGATCAAGGGGTCGTCGGTGCCGGCGAAGAGGCGGACGGTGCTCCCCTGTTTGCCGCGTGGGGCCGAAAGGCGCGTCGTTGCGCCGCCGGCGGACGATGTGCGAAACTCCCCCGGCAAAGCACCGAACAGCTCCCCCGAGCTAAGCTCGATAAGATCAAATTCAACTGCCGGGCCAAAGCCGTGCTCGAGGATTCCCGTTGAAACCGAATGGTCGGGATGCGAGCTCAGCCCGGGATAGCGCACGTTGCGCACCATCTCATTGGCGGCCAGATACTCGGCCAGCGCACGTGCGCGGTCGAAATGCGCCTGCATGCGGACATCGAGCGAGTCCAGCCCGCGCTCCAGCACACCGGCCTCGTCAGCAGGCATATCAAGCTTGGCCAAGCCACAGCCCTCAAGCAGGGCATGCGCGCACTCGGCAGCAGCATCCACACGATGGCGCTTGAGCTGCGAGCGCGCCACCGAAGCGGCAACGAGCTTGCGCGGCGCCTTACCAGCACACACGCGGTCGAGCGCCTCGAGCAACAGCGCAGCACCTAGCCGCAGCGGATCGCAGCCAAAAGCCGATACCACGGTGTTGTCCACAACCAGCAGCGCATGGGCCTCACGCGCGGCGCGTCCTAACGCTCGCAGATCGGGCACGCGCAGTCCAAACCCGCCAATAGAGTTGACGAACCACCACAGGTGCGGCCCCTCGACCTCAAACGAAGCATCAAAGCCCTCGGACGCAGCGGCAAACGCCTCGGCGGACGGCGAGCCCACGAGCACAACATCGCAGCCATCAAAGCCGCTCGCAAACGCATCGGCAAAGTCGTCCGCAAAGGCAACCAGACGATCGCCGGGACACACAATCCCCAGCTGCGACAGCGCTGCTGGCACATGCGAGGCCGCAAGCAACCGCGCCTCACGCGCGCCGGCTCTCAAAGCCCAAGCCTCTTCTAGCTGTTGCACGTCCACGCGGCACCGTCCCTTCATAAGCAAAAACCCACGATGCGGATGTTTCCCGCATCGTGGGCAACGGCTGCAGTATAGCGCCGATATGCGACGAATCGCCTAGATATTGAGCGCGTGATAGGTCACGCTCGCGCCCGGAGCGTCAACGGTCACGCCATAGGCCTCGGGATAGATGCGCGTCGAAAACACGAGCGCGCCATCGTTCACAAACACCTCGACCGACGAGACATCGCCAACAACACGCACGTTACGAACCTCGTCGACGGACTCCCAGCGCACGGCACGACCGCAGCCGGCAGAAGCGCGGCCCTCATCGGTAAATCGCATCTCAAAGCGCGAGGGCAGTTCGCCCTCGGCAGGCACAAACGACAGCTTCAGCTCGCCATCAACGGTCGCGGTAAACGCACCGTCGACACCGTCAACAACAACGTCAAAGCAGATATCGTCGGCAACCTCCAACGAGCCCTCCCCCACACGCACCGAGGCATAATGGTGCTTGATCTCGCGCGCCGGCTGCTGCAGTACCACGCCGCCAGCACCAGCTGTAAGCTCACGCGGCACCGTCATGCAGTGCTGCCAGCCACACGCCACGGTGGGCGCGTTGCCATAGGTCGGCTCATCGGGCATGCCCATCCAGCCGATCAGAATATGGCGACCGTCCTCGGACGTAAACTCCTGCGGAGCATAGAAGTCAAAACCGGCGTCCCACAGGCGGAACTCGCCAAGCTCATAGGCACCGTCACCACCGGTGATGTCGCCCGTTACAGGCATGTAGCCAGCGGCATACACATTGCCGCGGTCCCAACGACCGCCCTCGAGCCCCTGGGGCGAGAAGGACAGCCACTTCGCCGGTACACCGCCATCCGCCTCAAGCTCAAGGTATCCCGGGCACTCCCACATAAAGCCAAAGCGCTCGGGCGTAGACACACGGCTCTCGAGCTCCCAGCTCAGCATATCGGCCGAGCCATACACCAAGATCTCGCCCACATCGCGACCGGCGCCCTCGCCGTGCATCGCACAAAAACGGCTCTCGATATGCGGTCCATCCACGCGACGACGCGCGCCCAGCACCATGTGATAACGCCCGTCCGCGTCACGCCACACCTTGGGGTCGCGCACGTGGCAGGTCAAATCCTCGGGATAATCCTCGGACGCTAGCACCACGCGCTTTTGGCTGAACTCCCGACCGGCAAGGCCATCAACGCTCTCAACATAGACGGTATCGGCACGACGGCCGGTATTGACGTAGTCGTATGTGCCATCTGCATCGGAAAGCTTAACGTTGCCTGTGTACAGTACGCGAATGCGACCGTCCTCGACAAGCGCGGAGCCCGAATACACGCCATGGCAATCGAACGGCTCGTCGGGCAACAGCGGGGCGCCAACGTAGTCCCACGTCATAAGGTCGCGGCTCGTCGCATGACCCCAGGCCTTAACGCCGCCCTCGACATCAAACGGCGCATACTGAAAATAGGCATGGAACACGCCATCTGCCTGGCAAAGACCGTTGGGGTCATTGAGCCAACCCGCCGGCGGCATAATGTGGAAATGCTGGCCATACGCGCCATGACCGCACTCAGAGGCGGCAGCGTCAACAGCGGCAACCAGCTTTGCAAGGTCGCGACCAAGTGCATTAGACATATCAAAGTCCTAACGGATCGAAAGTAACAAGGCGCCAGAGAACGGCACCAGATACAGGAAACGCCCGTGAGCATACAACCCGCGGGCATCCCCTCAATCAAAAGCTCTTAGGCCTGCTCGGAAGCCTTGGGCTCGTCCTTGTACAGGACAAACGAGACGGCAAAGGACACGACCGCGGCGACCGCAAACATGATCGCGTACTGCACGGGCTGGGCCAGGCACAGCAGGATACCGAAGATGCCGGTAACGCCCGTGCCGGAGGCGGCCAGCGAAGTAAGCGCGCAGACCAGGGCACCGCAACCGCCGCCGATGCAGCCGGCGATGAAGGGCTTAAAGAAGCGAAGGTTCACGCCGAAGATGGCAGGCTCGGTAATGCCCATGAAGGCAGACAGAGCCGAAGGAAGCGCTAGGCCCTTGACCTTAGCGTCGCGAGTCTTAAAGGCAACGGCGAGCGCGGCGCCACCCTGGGCGATGTTGGCAGCGCTGGCGATGGGCAGCCAGTAGGTCACGCCGTACTGGGCGAGCTGGCCCAGGTCGATGGCGGTGTACATCTGGTGGATACCGGTAACGACCGTGGGAGCATAGAACAGGCCGACGATAAAGGAACCGATGCCGAAGGGCAGAGTCAGCAGGGTCTGGATCAGACCGAGGATGGCGTTCTCGGCCCACACGAAGATGGGGCCGACGGCAACGAGGGTCACGAGCACGGTCACGAACACCGAGACAAGCGGGGTCACAAAGAGATCGAACATCTCGGGGACAACCTTGTGCAGGCGCTTCTCGAGGAAGGCCAGAATTGCGCAGGCGATGACGATGGGGATCACATGGCCCTGATAGCCGACCCACTCAAAGCTGTACACGCCGGGGATGACGGTGACCATGGTCTGCACGCCCTCGGAGGCAACCGTGTAAGCGCTCTGCAGCGAGGAGTTGATGAATGCACCACCGACGACAGCGCCCAGATACGGGTTGGCGCCAAAGGCCTTAGCGGCGGAGTAACCGATCAGGATCTGCAGAATGCCAAAGGACGTGCCCGAGACCAAGTCGGCGATCTTATAAATAAAGTTATTGGTGTCGAGCGCGATAAAGCCGTTGGAGGCCATGAAGTTGAGGGCGCTCATAATGCCCAGCAGCAGGCCCGAAGCCACGATGGCAGGGATGATGGGAACAAAGACGTCGCCGAGCACCTTAATGGCACGCATAAAGATGTTCTGCTGCTGAGCCGCGGCCTCCTTTACCTCGGCCTTGGTGGCAGCCTCGACGCCGCTGAGCGCGATGAACTCTTCGTAGACCTTGTTGACGGTGCCAGTGCCAAAAATAATCTGGAGCTGGCCCTGGGCCTCAAAGACGCCCTTGGCGCCATCGACATTCTCGATGGCCTCCTTGTTAACCTTAGAATTATCGGCAATCACCAGGCGTAGACGCGTGGCGCAGTGTGCGGCCGAAACAACGTTGTCGGCGCCACCGACGTTGTCGAGCACCTCTTGGGCTGATTTGCGGTAGTCCATGACTTCCCTTTCCTCCAACGGGCGCATGTGCACCCGGCCATCTTTGACACATACACTGTAATCGTTTTCAGTTTGATATGACTGTAATCGTTTTCATAGTAGGGTGAACGGTAGGAAAAAGCCGGCGAAAGGTAGTTTTGAAGCAAAAACAGGGGTCTCAGAGGCAGGCAGACGTGCCCAAGGCCTAGACATTCATAAGCTGATGGCCGAGCTTGAGCGTCTTGAGACCGCTCTCCCCCTCCTCGCCATCGAGCGCGTTGAGCAACATATTGGTCGCCTCGACGCCGCTGGTCAGGTAGCCGTAATGCACGGTGGGAATGCCGCCCGTCAGCGCGCGCAAAAATGCGTTGTCGCCGAAGCCGCTCACGCGACGCACGCCCTCGCCCATGCCACGCACCTCGTCAAGAGCGCGCAGGGCGCCGGCAGCCATAGTGTCGGTCGCGCACGCGATAAACGAAACATCGGGGGCATCGGCAAGCAGCTCGCGCGCAGCGCGATAGCCCGAGTCGAGCGTAAACGAGCCCAGGCGAATCAAGGCGGCATCGAGCGGGTTACCCGCGGCGCGCAAGCCGGCCTCAAAACCGCGACGGCGGTCATAACCGGCCGCGCGGTCCTCTTCGGTAACTCCGATGTAGGCGATCTTGCCATCCACCCGACCCGCAAGCGCACGGCCGAGCTCAAAGGCAGCCTCGTAATCGTCGTGATAGACGCACGCCGCGCCCTCGACATGTTGGCCGATCAACACAATGGGCACACGGCACGACTCAATCGCGCGACGGTGCTCGTCGGTGATCATAGTTGCCACCAGAACAATGCCATCGACCGGGTGGTTTTGGAATAAATCGAGGTATTCGAGCTCACGATCGGCCGCGTTGTCGGTGTTGGCAAGCAGCATCTGGTAGCCACGGCGACCGAGCACCTGACCAATGCCGGCGGTAATGCGGCTCACGGATTCCGAGTTGATCTTAGGTACGATGACGCCGATGAGCTTGGTGGAACCGGTGCGCAGCGCGCGAGCCTGGCTGGATCGCACGTATCCGGTCAGCTCGATTGCCTGCTTAATGCGCTCGGCCTTGTCCGCCGAGATATATCCACCGTTGAGGTAGCGCGAGACGGCGGCGCTCGAAACGCCGGCCAGCTCGGCCACATCTTTCATACGTACCAAAAAGCACCCCTGACAACGAATTCACAAGCACCATGATACCCAACTATCCATGAAACTCGCCGTTGTACTGGATGAGGGTCAGGTCCTCCACGCCATCGAGCGCGCGAATGGCGTCCGCATAGGGCATGTCAACGCCGTCCGAGAACACCTCGACGGCCATCTCGACCTTGTCGCCGCGCATGGTCTTTGACTTGACGGTGAACTTGGTACGCCCAAACGCGCGCACGATATCGTCGCCGGTGGCCTGGCCCGTGTAATGGATGACCATCATGTACACGCGCGCCTTGTCCTGGTGGCTCGCAAAGCCGGCGATCATCACCACGATCACCACCGCCGTGAGCCCCACGAGCGCGTACATGCCGGCGCCGGCCGTAATGCCCGTGGTAATGGCCCAAAACAAATACAGCAGGTCGAGAGGGTCTTTGACCGCCGTACGGTAGCGGACGATAGACAGAGCACCGACCATACCGAGCGAGATGACCACGTTAGTCGAAATCGCGAGCGTGACCATGCAGGTGAGTACGCACATGCCCACGAGCGTCACGGCAAAGCTACGCGAATACACCACGCCGGTAAAAAAGCGCTTGTACACGTAATAGATCAGGATGCCCATGGCGAGCGCCACGAGCAGCGAAAGGCCAATCTTGGCAGGGTCGACCTGGCCAAACGCCTCCAAGACGGAGTTCTTAAAAAAGTCCCTGGTGCTCATGGTCTAAATATCCCCTCGGTTCTCAAAATCCGATTCCCAGTAATTAAATCCGCGCAGGTAGGCGGTCTTTTCGTAACACAGGCAGTACTTGGAGACCGCCGTGAGCTCGGCCGCTCCCGGCGGCACCATATCACGCACCAGCTGCGGGCAAAACTCCGTAAACTTGACCTCCATCACCAGCTTGCCGGGCTCCAGAACCGGCAGCGCGGGCAGCGTCGCGTCAAAGAAATCGAAGCTTCCCACCGCGGCACGCACGTTCATGTCAAACGTAATGCGCACGGTGCCCTCATCCATCACCCACGGCTCGCGCTCGTAGTCCACGATGGTCCTCGGGCGCATCACGTTGCAGATGCACTCGATGTAGAACTCGCGACAGAGCGGATAGGAGCTCCTCAGCAAAAAGTCGTAGTCGCCAGCCAGAATCTGCTCAAACTCGCCGCGCGTAAGTGGCGCATCCTCCTTGTAAATCCAGCTACCGTACTTCTTTTTGCGCTCGAGCTTAATCAGCTTGTCGCTGCCGTTATAGATGCGCACGCGATACTTTTTACGCATGAGAATGCCGGCGTCTTTTTCCTCGTAGGCCGAGTTGCAGTAGTCGTCAAAGTACAGGCTGCGAATGGTGTAACCGCCTGCCCGCGCATGCTTGTCCAGCTTAAACACCGGCGCCATGCGACAGGCAAGCGCGGCGTGCTCGCCCTCGTTAATGAGATATTTGAGCTCGTGGCGGTAACGCTCCTGCGCGACACGCACAGGCGGGGCCGCCAAGCGCTCAAGCAGCGCGCTAGCCCTCCTCATACGTGTCCTCCGCGACCTTACCGCCGTCTTGCACGTAAAAACACTTCATGCCGTAGTGCTTGCCGTCGTCGGTTACATAGTAGTCAAACGCATCTTGCTTATAGCCGTCGGAGTTGGTGGCACGCACGCGCACAAAATACTGGCCGGTATCGGGCGCATCGCAGGTCACCTCGGGAAGCAGCACGTCCTCGGCCTTAAAGACCACGTCGCTTATTGCATAGTCACGCGCAAGCTCCACGGTGTAGCGAATGTCGCGCGCCTCAAAGTCGTAGGACGCATCCCAGTTAATACGCAGCTTACCGCTATCGATCTGCGGCACGCCGATGTAGAACGGCATGGGCTTTTTAAAACTCTCGCGAAAGCTCTTGTAGTTCTCCTCGATCTCGGAGGGAATCGCTGCGGCGATCTGCTCGTATTGGTCCTTGGTGACAGGCAGATTATCGATATCGGGCGAAGCAAAGACTAGGGATTCGGTAACCTCGCGATAATGCTTGATCATCTTGGTCAGGCGATTCTCGGTCAAATACGAGCGCAAGTCCTTGACGGCACGGTCGAGTTCGCTGCGGAACGACTTGCTGCGCAACGCGCGGTTAAACAGCACGTTGCCCCAGTAGTTACTCGCGCCGCGCTCCCAGCTCGCGTAGTCCGAAAACCCGGTAAGAGAAAGCTCCAACTTACGCAGCATGCCGTCGTTATCCCAATCTAAAAAGTACCAAGTATTTGAGTTGAGAGGGCTGTACAGATAGCAGTTACGGTTCTGCGTATCGCAGTTGCCCGTCAGGATCTGAAACGCCAGCCAATAGACCAGATTCTCGGTATCAAAGTAGGTATCGAGCACATCATCGATCTTTTGTGATTCGTCGTTGAGCTCATCGAGCATCTCGATGAGCTTGGTGTGGTCCGAATCGCCCTTAATCTCGAGCATGCCCTCAAATTTAGCCTGGTTGTAGTCGGGATCGTCGGCGAGCTTAATGGTGTCCTCGTAGCGATGGAAATCGAAGCTGTTCACCTTATACAGATGCCCGTTCTTATCCAAGCCGTGCGCCTTAAGCGCCGTCTTGTTGAGCTGCTCCACCTGCGTAAACAGGCCGTAGTCCTCAAAGGTGTCGTTGGACTTTTCGGTCTGGTCGCACACCCACAGATGCACAAACTGTGTGCGCAGGCCCATCATCTGGGGAATCCCACGGATAAGGTCGTAGGCCATCTTGTTGCGAAAACGCATACCCTCGCCCATGTGCTTGTTGAGCGCAATCGCGCGCTGTTGGCGCCAGGTACCCTTGCCCTTTTTGAGCTCCACCTTGTAATTCTTTTGCGAGTTCATGCTCGATGTCTGACCTCGCACCTGCACGGTGGCATTGGGCGCTTCCTCGCCATAGCCAACCTCGCCGGCCACCGGGCCGTCTTCGTCGCCCGGCTGCAGCAGGCCCATAACCTGATAGCGCGTCACGCCCATGTCGGCATAGTCATACACCGAGTACGTGTTGATCTCGGCCCAGCTGTGGTCGGTGTTCTCGGAGCTGTTGCCGCGTGAGACCGTCAGGTACATGGTCACAATACCCGAGTCATCGTAGACCTCGTAGGGCTCGTCCTTATCGCGCAGGTGCTTGGACTGGTCGGAGGCCTCGGTCTTTTTAATCTTGTCCTGCTTTTTGACCTTTTTGGTCGAGGAGTCTTCCTGCACCGAGCAGCCCGAAAGCAACAGCGCACCGGCAGCCGCCTCAAACAGGCGACGGCGAGACATCATCCTATCGGTCATCAGAACCTCCCCAATGCTTGCGATACACGTGAACTACTGCGCGCTCAAACGCGCCATATGGCTCACCCTTATGGCGACCTTCCTCATAGCGCTGCTCGGCACGGTCGAGCAAGCGGCCCAGCTGTGTAAAGCGACCCGTTTTGTCGGTCGCCACAATGGGCTGCTGGCTCAGGATACGATACGGCAAGTTGGCGGTATAGGTATCGAGCCGCAGAAGCGCCACGATAAAAAACACCGCTGCACCCAACAAAAAGCCAAAGCCGTAAAACTGCTGCGGCAAAAGCAACGACACGGCAGTCGCCAGCCCGGCCACACCGGCAAACAGCCCCGATGCCATCACGGCCCCCTTGTAGTCGGTAAAGTACAGCAAGATGAGCATCACCGTATTGCCCACGGCATACAGGCCATAGGCCACGCACAGCGTGCGAAAAGACCCGTGCATAAGGTTGTTAAAGCCCAAC
>CABRFG010000057.1 GCA_902470095.1 uncultured Collinsella sp. | reverse complement strand
TGACCAAAAGGTCAATGCCCTCCTCTTTCACGTCACCTTGCTCGCTCTGGGGCGTTTTCGTTGACGTATGCCCAACCTGCGGCGCAATGTCAGCAACCAAGCCGAAAACAAAAAAGGCCGAAGTCCCGAAGGGCCTCGGCCTTTGCTTTCTCGCTGTAGGCGCAACGCAACTTATCGATTCTCGATGCTACCGATATTTTTGAGCTCGATGGAGATGAGGCCGTTAGGCTCATTGACGAACTCAATGTACTCGGAGTTGGAACCCATCTCGGCCGGGAAGCTGATCTCGATACCCGTGTCGGTACGGATCTTATGATTGCGCACCGCCGCGCGTTCGACCTGCTTGCGCTCCACGGGCACACGCTCAGGCACCTTCTCCTCGGTCAGTGCCGCGCGCACGCTCTCCTTGATGACCGGCTCGTCCTCAAAGACCTCGTCGACGATATCCCAAGGCGGCAGCTCCTCGTCATCCTCGACCTTCTCGGCCACAGCGGCCTTAACCTTTGCGAGCGCCACGGCCGTGTTGGCACCGTGCTCCCCGGCGACTTCCTCGACCACACGCGTCACGGTGTCGATGACCTCCTTGCCCGATACGCCCGTGTCGCACTGCAGCAGGCCATCGGGGATAAGCATACGGTCCTCGCCGGCGATCTTGCGTTTCTTGTCCACATAGCCGATCTCCATGGTGCTCGCGCGCACGATGGCATAGCTCGGCACCTTTTGCGAGGGGTTCGGCAGAATAGCGTAGTGGCGCGCGATGTCGTTGCGCACCTCCCCTTCCTCGCGGCCCACTTCGTGCATAAAGGCCTGCTTGGAGCCCAGCAGCATCACGGCAAACCAGCGGGCATCCTCATCGTCGTCAAAATCAGCCACGAGCACGTCGGTGGACTCAGCTTTCTCGGCCTTGGTGAGTTCGGAAGAGATGAACTCCGCAATCTGCTGCGACAGGTCCACGAACTCACGCTCACCAAAGAAATAGCTCTTGAGCTCGCCGCCGAATGCGGAGTTCTCGGCAAACGTGGCGCGTTTATTGTCGGCCGAGGTGCGGGCGCGACGCAGATGTGTGGTCACGAAGTTGCGGACGGTACGGCTCTCGATATCGAGCTCGCGCTGGCTCATGACGTTGACGGCAGAGTCAAAGTCCAGGATATGCAGAATCGCGTGATTGATTTTCATATACGGCATTCCGTTCTAGATCGATTTCGGCACGAATCAGTATAGCGGTCGAGCCCGCCCCAGGCGCTTCGAAGATTGGTGCATCGGGGACAGGTTGCTTGCACCAATGGTTAGCGCAGGAGCTCGGACTGCCAAGCCTCGAGCTGTTCTGCCAAACTCTTGCCGGCAGCGGGCACGTCGATCTGGGGTCGTTTGGGCAGCAGCGCACACTTAAGAATCGCAACGATGGTCTGCGAGACAAAGCGTCGTGTATCCTCGTCAAAGCCTTGCGCAGCCTGGAGCATCACGGGCAGGCTCTCGCGCAGATTCCCAGCGATATCCGCAAACCGCTCAGCACCCGTAGCCTCAAACACGGAGAACAACGCATCTACAAAACGCTCGCGTTCGCTAGGCGACACTGCAAGCAGCATCTCACGAATGGAACCATCAACGTATCGAGCACCGGCAGACAGGCGCTCACAGTACACGAAGTCGTGACCATCAACCACCCAGCTAAAGGGATTGTGCTGCAGCAGGCTGAACTCGGTGCTCTCAACGATGGCATAGTCCTCCTGTGTCTCGAACATCATGCCAAAGATCGACGACCGAGGTAGCGTCTTGTCGATTCGACCGGAAAGATCGGCAAAGGCGTCGCCGTTCAGAAACTCCTCGACGAACCCTGGACCATCATGGGAATACGCCCGTTCGATTCGTTCACGGGCAACATCGGAGCACATCGCTGCACCGTACACCGCAAGGTTTCCACCCTTGGAATGACCCCCGCACAAAAGCGGCCCGCCAATCGCATCCGCCGCCTCGTCCACATAACGTGCCGCGGATTCCTGGGCCGGCACAGGACACCGGAACGCCATGTTAAAGTCTTCTTTCCAGCCCACAATCGTACTATCGGTCCCCCGGAAGGAAAGATAACTAAACCCCGCCGGAAACCGGAACGCCATGGCTGCAAACTGCTCCGTCGCCACCACATCGCTCACGGCACGATAGCCGCAAACGTGCACGCCGCGGTATCTGGGATTTGCTGCCACGGCCTCCAACAAGGCCCTGCTCCCCTCCGGGTCCCACAAGTCGTCAATCATGTCCCGGTAGCACTCGGCACGCAGCAGCTCGCGTACGTCTAGGCCCTGCCAGTTCGTCAGCTCCGCCATATCACCCGGCAAACGCAAATAGGACAACCACGCAAAGACGAGGCTATCCACCGCGCAGAACGGCCGCTCCTCAAACGGATCAAACGCCGTCTGGGCATAGGTCAAAAAATTAGGCGAATCCGACATGGCCCTCCCATCAACTATGGTGCATTGGGGTCAGGTTACTTTGCACCAAAAAGGCGCCCGGACCGTGTGGGCCCGGACGCCTTCATTGTAGCTTTTCGCTCTAGCGAGCTTGATTTAGCAGGAGAAATCGACGCTGTCGATGATGCCCTTGAGGGCCTTGGCGGAGACGGTGAGCTCATGCTGCTCGTCGTCGTTCAGCGGCACGGGGACGCGGCAGACAACGCCGTCGCGGCCAACGACGGTCGGCATGGAGATGGCAAGATCGGACAGGCCATACTCGCCCACCATGAGCGAAGAGACGGGCAGAACGGTCTGCTCATCGCGCATGACGGCGGTGCAGATGCGCTTGACGGCCATGGCGACGCCATAGTAGGTGGCGTGCTTCTTCTCGATGATGGTGTAGGCGGAGTTCTTGACGTCCTCGGCGATGCGCTTCTCGGCAGCCTCATGCTCCAGGTGGCCGTGAAGCTCACAGAAGGTGTTCAGCGGAACACCGGCAACCTGAGCGCTGGACCAAGCGACAAACTCGGAGTCGCCGTGCTCGCCCATAACATAGGCCTGGACATCGCGCGGGTCAACCTCGACGTGGGCACCAAGCATCTGCTGCAGGCGACCGGTGTCGAGCACGGTGCCGGAACCGATGACGTGGCCCTCGGGCAGGCCGGACATCTTGATGGCGGCGTAGGTCAGAACATCGACCGGGTTGGAGACGATGAGCAGAATGCCGTCGAAGCCGGACTTCTTAATCTCGGGGATAATGGACTTAAAGATGCTGACGTTCTTGTTGACCAGGTCCAGGCGGGTCTCACCGGGCTTCTGGGCAGCGCCAGCAGTGACGACGATCATGGCGGCGTCGGCGACATCGGAATAATCGCCGGCGTAGATCTTCATCGGCTCGGCAAACGTCATGCCGTGCGCGATATCCAGGGCCTCACCCTCGGCGCGGTTCTTGTCCACGTCGATGAGGACCATCTCGGAGAACAGACCGCTCTGCATCAGTGCGAACGCCGAAGACGAACCGACGAAACCGCACCCGACAATAGCGACCTTCTTCTCGTTAACCATTAGAAACTCCCATCTCTCTCCACAAACAAGCCGCCCGGGAACGACCCGAGCGGCTTGCCGTGATCCCAATACATCCAATCGGGACTTTGATTATGCTCCTATTCGCAGCCAAAAATCGACCGTTTACCGAAATTGTTTGCAGAATTCGTAAAATAACTGCACGAAATCGGTTTCGAGCTATTGACGAGCCGAAATAGCTTTCTAATACAGGCCCGCCTCGCGAATGGCCTCGACAGCCAAAGCGATCTGGTCGGGCGGCAAGACCAGCGCCATGCGCACGTGCCCCTCACCCGAAGGACCAAAGCTCGCGCCCGGCGTCACCACAACGCCGGCCTTCTCCATGAGCTCCTCGCAAAACGCCATGGAATCGGTGCGGCCACCGGGAAGCTTGGCCCACACAAACATAGAGCCATGCGCGTTGGGGCGCTCCCAGCCCAGGCCCTCAAGACCGTCGCACAGGGCATCGCGGCGCTCCTGGTACTTCAGACGCTGCGCCTCGACCTCATCGCGCGGACCGTTCAGGCAGGCGATGGCGGCCTTCTGGATCGGGAAGAACATGCCAAAGTCGATCTGGCCGCGCAGCTTGGCAAAGGCCGAGACCACATCCTCGCGACCGACCAAAAAGCCGATGCGGGCACCGGTGACGTTAAACGACTTGGAGAGCGAGAAGAACTCCACGCCCACCTCAAGCGCACCGGGATACTGCAAGAAGCTGCCGCCCGGCTCGCCGTCGAACACGATGTCGGAGTATGCGTTGTCGTGAACGATGAGCAGGTCGTGCTCGCGGGCGAAAGTGATGATCTCCTCGTAGATCTCGGGCGTGCCCACCGAGCCGACCGGGTTCGCGGGCAGCGACACGATCATATACTTGGCACGATCGGCCACCTCGGGATCGATACCCGCCACATAGGGCAGGTAATTATGCTCGGCAACCAGCGGATAGTATTCGAGCTTGGCATCGGCGATCTTGGCACCCGCCTCAAAGACCGGGTAGCACGGATCGGGAACCAGAATGGTGTCACCCGGATCGAGCAGGGCCAGGCCCAAATGGCCCACGCCCTCCTGCGTGCCGTTGCACGACTGCACCATAGACGGCGTAATGCCCGAAACGCCAAAGCGACGCTCATAGTAATCGCACACGGCTTGCTTGAGTTCGGGCAGGTCGCGCAGGGCATACTTCCACATCTCGGGATCTTGGGCTGCCTGCGTGAGCGCCTCGACCACGTGGTCGTACGGCTTAAAGTCGGGCGTGCCCACGCTCATGTTGTAAATGGTCTTGCCCTGAGCCTTCAGCGCGAGAAGCTTGTTGTTGAGCGAAGCGAAGACCTCCGCGCCAAAGCGGTCGAGACGCTGCGATGCCTGCATGGTGCCACCTTTCGATATGAAAAACGCGGCGCTCCGACAAGAGCGCCGCGCGATACGGGCCATCAGATTGCAAAAGTGTAACGCTTGCAACCCCCGTATTGGTTCAATTTAGCCAACCTTAGTCAACTGGATTGAGCGCGTCGATCTGCGCAAGCCACAGACGCGAGCTAGCGTCACTCGGCATACGCCAATCGCCGCGCGGGCTGAGCGTCACCGAGCCCACCTTGGGACCATCGGGCAGGCAGCTGCGCTTAAACTGCTGGGCAAAGAAGCGACGGTAGAACGTACGTAGCCACGTGTGGACGGTCTTGGCGTCGTAGACGCCCTCGAAGCTCTTGAGCGCCATGCGGTAGATCTTGCCCGGCTCAAAGCCAAAACGCAGCAGGTAGTAGAGGAAGTAGTCGTGCAGCTCGTACGGGCCCACCAAATCCTCGGTCTTCTGCGCAATCTCGCCGTCGCCCGTGGGCGGCAGAAGCTCGGGGGACACCGGCGTATCGAGGATATCGAGCAAGACCTCGGCAATGCGCCCGCCAAAGACATCGGCGGCATAGCGTACCAGATGGCGCACAAGCGTCTTGGGCACGCTCGCGTTGACGGCGTACATGCTCATGTGGTCGCCGTTATAGGTAGCCCAGCCGAGCGCCAGCTCCGACAGGTCGCCCGTGCCAATGACAAAACCGCCAGCCTGGTTGGCCAGATCCATCAGAATCTGCGTACGCTCGCGCGCCTGGCTGTTCTCGTAGGTCACGTCCTGCACGGCCGGATCATGCTCAATGTCCTTGAAGTGCTGCTCCACAGCCGCGTGGATCGAAACCTCGCGGAAGCTCACACCCAGGTCGCGAGCGAGCGACTCGGCATTCGACTTGGTGCGATGCGTCGTGCCGAAGCCGGGCATGGACACGGCTGTGATACCAGTGCGCGGCAGCCCCAGCGCATCAAAGGCACGCACGGTCACAAGCAGCGCCAGCGTGGAATCGAGACCGCCCGAAAGGCCGATAACGGCCGCCTTGGTGCCCGTATGGGCAAGGCGGGTCTTGAGGCCCGCGGTCTGCAGGTCGAGGATGGTCTCGCAGCGCTCAGCCAGGTCACCATGGTCGGCAGGCACGAAGGGCGCGCGGGGGAAGACACGGTCTATGCCGAGCGCATCGCGCAGGACAGGCTCTTCGGCGAGCGAGCCCTCAAACGAGAACTCGACGGTCACGGCCTCCGGCGCATCGTCCGCGCGCGTCCATGTCGTCGAGCGACGGCGCTCGGCAACCAGGCGGTCAAGGTCAACGTCGGCGATGGCCATATCGCAGGTAAGCAGTTTGGTGGCGGCGAGCTTGGAGCCATTTTCGTAGATAAGGTTCTCGCCCGCAAAGACCATGTCGGTCGTGGACTCGCCCTCGCTCGCGTCCGCGTAGGCATAGGCGCAGTACAGGCGTGCGCTCTGGTTAGAGATGAGGCTGCGGCGGTAATCCGCCTTACCGATAATCTCGTCCGAAGCCGACGGATTGAGGATCACCGTCGCACCGGCAAGCGCCATCTCGGTCGAAGGGGGCGCCGGCACCCACAGGTCCTCGCAGACTTCAACGCCCAGCACCATATCCTCGGCACCCTCATCACAGCAGCGGTAGACAAGCCCCGAACCCAGCGGAACCGGACCCTGACCGGCAAATTCAACCCACACGGGATCCGCAGGCGACGGAGCAAACCAGCGACGCTCATAGAACTCGCCATAGTTGGGCAGATACTTCTTAGCCGTAAGACCCAAAAGCTCACCCGCACAGCACACGGCGGCGCAGTTGTAGATGTTTTCAGCCACCGCAACGGGCAAGCCAACGGTAAAGACGATCGGCAGCTCACGGGTTTCATCGAGGATGTGCACCAGCGCTGCTTCGCAGGCATGCAGCAGCGTGCGGTTATGGAACAGATCGGCCGCGGTATAGCCGGTCAGGTTAAGCTCGGGCAGTACCAGCGCGCGAACGCCACGCCCGGCAGCATCGCGAACAGCCGCCAGCGCAACCTCGGCATTGCCCTCGACATCGGCCACGCGAATCCGCGGCGAGGCCGCCGCCACACGCAAAAAGCCATCAGACTGAGAAAGGTGAAGATTCATAAGAATGCTCCCGTGCGTAAACGCTATTCAACACAATTAGCAAGCCCTATTGTAGTTCAACCGCCGGGTGGAACCGCATCCCACCAACTTGGTGAGCAATTGATGAGTTGATGGTATCTGTTAAATGTCACGTACGATTCATATCTGGTGGGTACCCTGATGGCTACACGAAACGAAGCAGATTTACACCGGGAGGACCCCGTATGACAACCAAGTACACCGACGCGCCGCGCACGCGCGTCATGACGCCGGCATCGCTCAACAACGGCGTACACGAGAACCATTCCATTGGACAGACCATGGCCATCGCGCCCAAAAAGGGCCTGTTCGACGACATTTCCATTCCCCAGATCATCGCCGGCGCCGCAGCTGCCGCCACGAGCGTGGCGCTTGCTTCAAAGATCGGCATTGCCGGCTCGGTGATTGGTGCCGCTGTGAGCTCAGTCATCACTGTTGTGTCCTCGCAGGTCTATCGCCACTTTATCTCCGCCAGCGCCGAAGCAATCAAGGGCACGCATGCCGCTGTCGACTACCCTGCCGGCGCCTACGAGCCCGTTGAGCCCGATGTCGAGGAGCACCTAGGTGGCGCCGCGACCACGCAGGAGATGCGCCAGGTTGCGGGACGCGCGACCACGGCGCGCGTCGCCCCCAACAGCCTGCGCGCCAAGGCGGCGGCAGAGCGCAGCCAGACACAAAAGAAGGTCATCGTCTTCTCGATCGCCATCGCCATCGTCGCGGTCATCGCCTGCGCCGGCGCCATCCTTATCACCACTGCCGGTGAGGGTCTGGGCGAGCGTCCCGAGCCAATCCTGTCGTCGCGCACGACCGAGAGCGATGCAAATGGCAACACTCAGCCGCAGGATCAGCAGGCACAGACGGACGACACGCAAGACAGTCCTACCTCTGCCAATTCGTCCTCGAACACCCAAAACCAATCGCAGGGCACCGATTCCTCTATGGCCAACAGTGGCACGCCGTCCGGCACGACCGACTCAAGCCAAACGACTGACGGTTCACAGCCGAACACGGGAGGCCAGACGAGCGACACCACGTCGGGAACGGGCACGGCAGACAGTAACAACACCAACAGCTCGAGCGGAACCGCTTCCGGCACGGCATCTGACAACTCGAGCCAAGGCACGGCATCGGGCAACTAAGCACGTTTGCCTCTCATAGATAACCGACCTGTACAACGGGCGCGAATCGAAAGCGGTTCGCGCCCGTTTGCCTTGGGCGCCGCCATGGCGAACGCCATGCGATGGTAAGATGCTTACATGTGTAAAGAGGAGATTTGCCATGAGCAAGACAATAGTTAGGCCCACGCTTTCGCTGGGCAACCACATCTATCTGTATCGCCTGCTGCGCGATGCGATTGGATGTGGCAAGCAAACGTTTATGACGCAGGTCGAGGAGGCGCTCGCCGCTGGCGACATGACCGCTTATGACCTGGGCTTCGAGTCCACGCGCGAGCTGCTCGAGGAGCTCGACGACTGCATTAAGCTGACCGTCTTTAAAGGCGGCCGCCTGTATGCCACGGTCATCGCCAACGAGGCCTGGGATGCTGCGCTTGCCAAGGGCGAGGACAAGCCCAAGACCGCCAAGGGCGCCAAGCAGTCCTACAAAAAGAAAAAGCGCGGTGAGAAGGACCTCAAGGCCGTGCGCCCCAAGCACGTTAAGCGTCCCGAGCCCGAAGCCATGGTTGAAGCCGCGCCGGAACCCGAGCCCGAGACAGAGATCGAAGTTGCTATTGAGGTAACGGCAGAAGCCGAAACCGAAATCGCCGCCACGACCGATTCCGAAGTCATATCCGAGCAGGAAGCCACTGTGGAGCTCAACGAAGCGCCCAAGTCGACAACCGAAGAAGCCGCTGACCAACCCGAGCCGTCTGCGTTCCAAAACAGCGATGTCTTTGGCGACGAGGCCGAGGACGATCAGTCCGACGAGCCCGCAGATCAAGACGCTACCGAGTCGACACCGGAGCCCGAGACGCCGCAGCCCGCCATCTCGCTCACGGTCGTCTATGACCCCGAGAACGCCAACGCCGGCATCACCACCATGGCATCCACGCCCATCGAAGCAAAGTCGAGCGTCGAGAACGAGGACGCGACGCAGGTTGAGGTTGAAACCGCAGCTGCAGACGCGCCCGTCACCGTGGAGCCCGCAGATTCCACGATCAAGCCGGAAGCGACGCCGGAGCCCGCACCCGTCATCGAATCCGTGCCCACCTCTGCTTGCGGCCAAATTCCCGCACCGGCACCGGCTTCGGCACCCGCAGCGGCCCCAACCCCCGCACCCGCAGCACCGACCATCCCCGAGGACTTCCCCATCGATTTCGCAACCGAGGTCTTCTGCCCCGGCCCGCTTCTGCACCAGCTGTCGACCTATCTCCCCTACGGTGCCGATACCCTCGGCATTGTCGGCGAGTACTACTGGATCGCCCGCGAGCGCGGTACCATCGAGGCCGCGCGAAACCGCGCAAGCTTCCCCCTGCGCTACACGCAGGCCGGCGAGCGCCGCGAGGTTGCCGTGCGCATCCGCCGCAATACCGCCGGTGGCCTCGGATCCACCTGGGCCATCGATAAAGTCGAGCCTTCTACCAAGTAACAAAAAGGGACGATAACCCCAAGGTTATCGTCCCTTTCTCGTTAGGTCACCTGAGCTCGACTAATCGCGCGTCAGCTTACGGTGGATACGATGCGGCTGGGCTGCGTCCTCGCCCAGGCGCTCGATACGGTTGGCTTGATAGGCCTCAAAGTTGCCCTCGAACCAATACCAGTTGCCCGGATTCTCGTCGGTGCCCTCCCACGCCAGAATGTGCGTGGCGACGCGGTCCAGGAACATGCGGTCGTGGCTAATGACCACCGAGCAGCCCGGGAACTCGAGCAGCGCCGCTTCGAGCGAGGACAGCGTCTCGACGTCGAGATCGTTCGTGGGCTCGTCGAGCAGCAGCAGGTTGCCGCCCTGCTTGAGCGTGAGCGCCAGGTTCAGACGATTGCGCTCACCACCGGAGAGTACGCCAGCACGCTTCTGCTGGTCCTGGCCCTTAAAGCCAAAGCTCGCCACGTACGCGCGGCTCGGAACCTCGGTCTCGCCGACCATCATGTGGTCCAGGCCGTCCGAGACGACCTCCCACAGGTTCTTATCGGGGTCGATGCCAGAACGGTTCTGATCGACATAGGAGATCTTGACGGTCTCGCCCACCTCGAGCTCGCCCGAAGTCAGCGGCTCCAGGCCCACGATGGTCTTGAACAGCGTGGTCTTGCCCACACCGTTGGGGCCGATGACGCCCACGATGCCGTTGCGCGGCAGGGTGAACGAAAGGTCATCGATGAGCACACGGCCATCGAACTCCTTGTGCAGGTGATGGGCCTCGAGCACCTTGTTGCCCAGACGCGGGCCCACAGGGATGCGGATATCGGTCCAGTCGAGCTTCTGGCTTGCGCGGGCCTCGGCCTCCATCTCCTCGTAGCGAGCCAGACGGGCCTTGTTCTTTGCCTGGCGAGCCTTGGGCGAGCTGCGTACCCACTCGAGCTCGGCCTCCATGCGCTTGGCGAGCTTGGCGTCGCGGTTGCCCTGAGCCTCGATACGAGCGGCCTTGGTCTCCAGATACGTGGAGTAGTTGCCCTTGTAGGGATAGAGGTGACCGCGGTCGACCTCGCAGATCCAATCGGCAACGTTATCCAGGAAGTAGCGATCGTGCGTGACGGCAAGCACCGCGCCCTGGTAGTTGTGCAGGAAGTGCTCGAGCCACAGGATCGACTCGGCGTCCAGGTGGTTGGTGGGCTCGTCGAGCAGCAGCAGGTCGGGAGCCTCGAGCAGCAGCTTGCACAGGGCCACGCGGCGGCGCTCGCCGCCGGAAAGCACGTTGACCGGCATGTCGGAATCGGGCAGCTGCAGGGCGTCCATGGCCTGGCCGAGCTTGGAATCGATATCCCAGCCGTCGGCGGCGTCGATCTCGTCCTGGAGCTTTCCCATCTCGGCCATGAGGGCGTCCATGTCGCAGTCCGGGTCGCACATCTCCTCGCCGATCTTATTGAAGCGATCGACCTTGGCGATCATATCGCCAAACGCCATGCGCACGTTCTCGATAACGGTCTTGTCGTCGTCGAGCGGCGGCTCCTGCTGCAGGATGCCCACGGTGTAGCCGGGGGTGAGCCTGGCATCGCCGTTGGAGACCTCCTCGATGCCGGCCATAATCTTGAGCAGGGTCGACTTGCCCATACCGTTGGGGCCCACGACGCCGATCTTGGCACCGGGGTAGAAGCTCAGGGTCACGTCGTCAAGGATTACCTTGTCGCCATGGGCCTTGCGAGCCTGATACATCTGGTAGATAAACTCCGCCATTTGTCTGTTTTATCCTTTCTACCTGCTGTTTCCCTATTCTTGATTCGCTTTAGTGGAAACGAAATGAGGGAACCAGCTCTGAAACGTAACGAAAAAGGGGCATAGTTGCCCACACCCCCTAATACTACCTGGGAAAAGTCCCCCGGAACATACTATGAACTGCGTACGCTAGTTTTCCGCAACCTTAACGAGCGGCTCGCTGCGATTTGCGCCACAACAGATACGAGTAGACGTAGACGGCTCCAACCGAACCAAACGCCAGAACCGCAATCACCGCGGCGACGACTTCACTCGAAAGCACGCTGCCTGCCACGCCCATCACAATCAGGCCAATACCCAGCACCATAAAGCAGGCGCCGCCAAAACGCTGAGTACGGCGCCAGTTCTCGGGATCGGCAAGCGCCCAAGGTGTCTTGATACCGAGCGTATAGTTCTGCTTCACACGCGGCAAGTAGTTGCCTACGCCGATGAACAGCAAACCGACAACACCGGAAATCAGCACGTTAACCGAACCGACCGCCGGCACCACGCCCCAGACCGTAAGCTCTCCCAGCCAGCTTATGGCGCACATGAACAAGGTGAAGGCGATTACGAAGCCCTGGTAGAACTTGCCCGAGGTTCGATATGCCTCACCTTTGGGGTCGATGCGCGGCACCACGCAGAACATTGCGAGAAGCGCCAGAGGCAGCACACCGAGCGCAGAGGCCATCCAGCTAGGACCCCAACCGTCGACGGCGCCGTTCGCGCCCCAGTGCGTGGGAATCTGCGCAGGCAAGCTCGGCATCACCATGAGGTGCGCTACGACATTGGCGACGCACAGAGCGACCAGCGCAATCCACACGCGCGACGATACCCCCGTGGGGTGAATGCCCTTGTTTTCGTTATTCATCCTTATCACCTTCAGTGTTTGTAAAGCCCATAAACCAGCCAATTAAATCCTGCATGACGGTGGTGTTTAAGCTGTATACGATGTTTTGGCCATGGCGCTCGTCGGTCACCAACCCGGCGTTTTTGAGCGTCGCCAAGTGATGGCTCAGCGACGGCTTACTGATATCGAAATGCTCGGCAAGCTCCCCCGCCGTGCAATTGCCCTCGCGCAGCAACTCCAAAATGCGCCGTCGCGTTGGATCGGCAAGCGCCTTAAAACCCTCTCCCGGCATAAGACCTCCTCTCATCATCTCTCATGACGTGCACACTATACTCAATATTTAGATGTTTGTCTAACTATCTAATCGCAATGCTTCAAACCACATCAAAGCAAACGCCATCGCAACCTATGGGCGATTACCTATAATGGCGATAGCTAAAACACGACCTGCTTCCCCATCGGAGGATATTTATGACCGAAACCGCTGCCGCAGCCGCCATCGAGACACGCGACACCAAGCTCGAGATCATCATGGGCCGCGAGGCACTCGATAAGCTCGCCGATGCTACGGTGCTGGTGCTCGGCTGCGGAGGCGTGGGCTCCAACTGCTGCGAGGCACTCGCCCGCGGCGGCATCGGTCATTTCGTCATTCTGGATAAGGACGTCATCGCGCCCAGCAATATCAATCGCCAGGCCATCGCCTTTCACAGCACCGTCGGCAAGCGCAAAGTCGACGTCATGGAGGCTATGATTCACGACATCAACCCTACCGCTACCGTCATCAAGCGCACCGAATACCTGCTGAGCGACAACATCGATGATTTCTTCGCGAGCGTTTTGGAGCAGACGGACGGCAAGCTCGACTACGTCGTCGACGCCATCGACACCATCTCGGCCAAGCTCACCATTGCCAAATATGCTCAGGACCACGACATTCGTTTGGTTAGCTCCATGGGCGGGGCCAACAAGCTCCATCCCGAGTGCCTCCGCTTTGCCGACATTTTCGATACGGTACGTGACCCCATGAGCCGCATTATGCGCAAAGAATGCAAGAAACGCGGAATCAAGAGCCTGCATGTACTGTTTAGCTGTGAGGAATCGGTTAAGACACAGCCCCGCGACCCTTCCAACATCCACGAGCGTACCGAGCTCGGAACCGCCAGTTTTATGCCGCCCATCATGGGTCAGATGATTGCCGGCGAGGTTATCCGCCAGATCAGTGGGCGCGGCACCGAGCGCGTACGCTCCGATGGCCAGCGCCTGGACTAGCGGAGCGCGCCGAGATGGAGCCCCGGTTATTTGACGCACACTGCCACCTTAATTTAATGGCTCACCCGGACGCCGTTGCCGATGAGACGACGGCGCTGGGCTTGGGTCTATTTGACTGCGGCGTCAATCCGCGCGACTTTTCGGCCGCAAACGAGCGCGCCCGTCGCCAACCAGGCATCATCGCCGGTGTTGGGCTCCACCCCTGGTGGCTCGCCGACGGCCGCTGTGGTCCTGCCGAAGTCAATCTGCTTTGCGAAGTTGCTGCCCAAGAGCGCTACATCGGCGAAGTCGGACTCGACTTTTCCGCGCGCTTTGCTGGAAGTAAGCCGCTACAAATACAGACACTTAACCGGCTCTGCGATGCGCTCGTGCAGCATCCTCCTGCCGGACGCGTGATATCAATTCACGCCGTTCGTTCGGCAGGAGCCGTACTGGACGTCCTCGAATCGCATGGACTACTCATCCCAAACCCCGATTCCCCCGCTATCATCTTCCACTGGTTTAGCGGCACTTCGGACGAACTCGCCCGCGCGCGTAATGCGGGCTGTTATTTTTCCGTCAACGAACGCATGCTCGCGACCAAGCGCGGTCGCGAATACGCACGACAGATTCCACTCGATCGTTTACTGCTCGAGACCGATGCACCAGCCGAACCAAACACAGAAACAAGCGCACAGTCGCTCATCAGATCGCTCACAAGGACCTCGATGCGCATTGCCTCACTCAAAAACTGTGACGCAAAGCGCATCGAGTCGGCAGTTTTAGCAAATGCGCACTCTGTTTTTGACCTTCGCTAACCCCTGTGGGCAAACATGCCAAGGGACATGCGAATCGCACAACGCAGTCCCTATTGGTAGGCAGTACAATTCGGCAGCATTACACCAATTCGTGCATGAGATCACGGTTGCGTGCATACAATTCGTCGAAGATATGACGGCGCGACGCATATAACTCGTGGGCAGCCATATCGGGCACGATTGTTTGCGCTGTTAGCGTCGGATTATTTTAGCCAAATATAGTCGGCCGAGATTGACCAATCCCG
>CABRFG010000056.1 GCA_902470095.1 uncultured Collinsella sp. | reverse complement strand
CGGGATTGGTCAATCTCGGCCGACTATATTTGGCTAAAATAATCCGACGCTAACACCAAAGCCCAATAAACCTATATATATTTGTGGGACGAGCTTGAAAACGCACGCACGAGCTGGCATAATCCCCTCTGCTGCACGCAAATCGGATCTACGTCCAGGGCCGTGGCGTGGGCACTATCGCCAAAAGAGGAATATCTCTGTGTAGATTGCGCACAGGGAGCGACTTCTGTGCTATAGTTCAGGCTTGTTTGTTAACGCGACATGTTCGTTTGTCGCCCAAGGAGGGTCAGTTATGTCCAAAGTTTGCGAAGTTTGCGGTAAGCACCCCGTTGCCGGTCGCTCCATCAGCCACTCTCACCGCGTCACCAACCGTAAGTTCCGCCCCAACATCCAGCGCGTCTACGTCGTCGTCGATGGTCACCGTCGCAAGATGAACGTTTGCTCCACCTGCCTCAAGTCCGGCAAGGTTGCGCGCTCCTAAATAAGGTCTTACCAACAAGTACCTCGGACTCTCCGGGTCAAAGACCTCGCGTTCACATAGAACTTACCAAAGGCGTCCTCCCCTACGGAGGGCGCCTTTTTGCACTCTGCGCTCATTGGGGACAGACTTACATGAGTGCTTTCACGCATTGGGGACAGACATGACGTACACATGCGGCGCCATGATCAGGTCCTGCCCAGCCTCACGCAGCCTCCCTCCAGCCCACAGTGGCCTTGGTCACGCTTGTAGCGCCAATGCCGGTGATACGGGCAATTTGCTTGACCGTGAGATGTGCCCGCCTGAGCCTCAGCAGATAGGCATCGCGATCGGGGCGTGGCAGGGCCTTGAGCAGCGCAGGATCTATGATCGGCAGGACTTCGTGCGCAACGGAAAGGGCCTCCTCATCGGGGATCCGCCGGCGTGGAAGAACCTCCACTGACCAGATGCGCCCGGCAACTTCCTCGAGATGCTCGCAATAGCAACGGGAGCCTCCGACAATATCGAGCATAGGGGCCGCGTCACAGATGTCAAAGGGATCATAGCCCAGCTGATATGCCTTGTAGCTTGACCAGCGGTACGCCTCGAGCGAGTCGAGCGCACCTTTCACGGGATTGAGATGGATATAATCGAGCAACTGTACCGCCTGCGTGTCCGACTCGACCGCGACCCGTGAATAGCGATTGTCAAACAGATGGCCTGTTCTCCCCGTTTTCCCATTGAAATACTTGGCATACGCCGTCAGCGCACACTGCATTGCCTTTGAAAGATTGTCAAATGGGTCATCAACCATCAAATGGAAGTGATTGTCCATAAGGCACCAAGCCAACACCGCCACTTTATGGTGCGCGAACCTGTCCGAGATGTCCGATAAGAAACGATATCGGTCAGAGTCATCTTCAAAAATAATCTGTTTAGAGTTACCACGGTCAAAGACGTGGTAATAACCGGTGAGCGAAACGGCGCGGGCACATCGAGGCATAATCTCTCCTTTCAAAAACTGAACAGGCAACACCTAAAAGGAGAGAAGGAACGCGAAATGCTGAGCCTGTGACCTATTTATATCCAATGATCGGCAAAAACAGGCCCAGAACGGCAAAATGGCAAATCGATGTCTGTCCCAAATGAGTGAAAGCACTCATGTAAGTCTGTCCCCAATGAGCGGGGCGATGCAGCAGACAGATAGTTTTAGTTAAAGCGGTTCATTTTATTGAAGCGTTTTAGTGTGCCTTTTACGGGAATCTTACCGTTCACCGAATAATTTCTTGCTATCATGCAAGGCGTAGGGTAAATCTCCGATCGCAAGGAGACACAAATGGTGAAAAAGTCACCGGAAAACACTACTCCCGCCATCGTGGACAACGTGGAGGCGCTTGAGGCCAAACTCAAATCTATGCGTGAGGCCCAGGCTAAATTCGCTGAGTACACTCAGGAGCAGGTAGACAAGATCTTCTACGAGGCTGCTATGGCCGCCAACAAGGCTCGTATTCCTTTGGCCAAGCTCGCCATCGAGGAGACAGGCCGTGGCGTTCTCGAGGACAAGGTCATCAAGAACCACTACGCCGCTGAGTACATCTACAACGCTTACAAGAACACCAAGACCTGCGGTGTCATCGAGCGCGACGACGCTTACGGCATCACCAAGGTCGCCGAGCCGATCGGTATCGTTGGCGCTGTCATCCCGACCACCAACCCGACCTCCACGGCCATCTTCAAGACGCTCATCTGCCTGAAGACCCGTAACGCCATCATCATCTCCCCGCACCCGGCAGCCGCCAAGTGCACCATCGCCGCCGCCAAGCTCGTTCTCGACGCAGCTGTCAAGGCCGGTGCTCCTGAGGGCATCATCGGCTGGGTCGACAAGCCGTCCATCGAGCTGACCAACATGGTCATGCGCGACGTCGACATCATTCTCGCAACCGGTGGCCCGGGCATGGTCAAGGCTGCTTACTCCTCCGGCAAGCCCGCACTCGGCGTCGGCGCCGGCAACACCCCGGTCATCATCGACGATACCGCGGACATCAAGCTCGCCGTCAACTCCATCATCCACTCCAAGACGTTCGACAACGGCATGATCTGCGCTTCCGAGCAGTCCGTCACCGTCCTCGACTCCATCTACAAGGATGTCAAGGCTGAGTTCCAGCGTCGCGGCTGCTACTTCGTCAAGCAGGGTGCCGAGATGGACGCCCTGCGTGCCGCCATGTTCAAGAACGGCGCACTCGATCACCGCATCCCCGGCATGGCTGCCGCCAAGATCGCCGAGCTCGCCGGCATCGAGGTTCCCGCCAAGACCAAGATCCTGATCGCCGAGGTCACCTCCACCGATCCCGAGAAGGAAGAGTTCTCCCACGAGAAGCTCTCCCCGGTCCTCGCTATGTATCACGCCAAGGACTTCCAGGAGGCCGTTGACAAGGCAGAGCACCTCGTCCTCGCAGGTGGCCCGGGCCACACCGCCTCTCTCTACGTGCACCCGGCACAGAGCGAGAAGATCGCTAAGTTCCAGCACGTCATGAAGGCCTGCCGCATCGTCATCAACACCCCGTCCTCGCACGGCGGCATCGGTGACCTCTACAACTTCGGCATGAAGCCGTCTCTAACCCTGGGCTGCGGCTCCTGGGGTGGCAACTCCGTCTCCGAGAACGTTGGGGTGAAGCACTTGATCAACGTCAAGACCGTGGCAGAGCGCCGCGAGAACATGCTGTGGTTCCGCGCACCCGAGAAGGTCTACTTCAAGAAGGGCTGCACGCCCGTCGCACTCGACGAGCTCGGCACCGTAATGGGCAAGAAGCGCGCCTTCATCGTTACCGACCAGTTCCTCTTCAAGAATGGCAACACGCGTGCCATCGAGGCCAAGCTCGATGAGATGGGCATCGCTCACGACTGCTTCTACGACGTTGAGCCCGATCCCTCCCTGCAGTGCGCACGTCGCGGCGCCAAGCAGATGACGCTCTTCGAGCCGGATGTCATCATCGCCGTCGGCGGCGGTTCCGCAATGGACGCCGGCAAGATCATGTGGATGATGTACGAGCACCCCGAGGCGAACTTCGAGGACATGGCCATGGACTTCATGGACATCCGCAAGCGTATCTTCACCTTCCCCGAGATGGGCAAGAAGGCTTACTTCGTCGCCGTCCCGACCTCTTCGGGCACTGGCTCCGAGTGCACGCCGTTCGCCATCATCACCGACAAGGAGACCGGCATCAAGTGGCCGCTCGCCGACTACGCGCTGCTCCCCAACATGGCTATCGTCGACGCCGACAACTGCATGACCGCCCCGAAGGGCCTCACCGCAGCTTCCGGTATTGACGTCATGACCCACGCCATCGAGTCCTACGTCTCCATCATGGCTTCCGATTACACCAAGGGCCTCTCCGAGCGCGCCGCAAAGCTCGTCTTCGAGAACCTCCCGAGCTCCTTCACCAACGGTGCCAAGGATCCGCACGCTCGCGAGGAGATGCACAACGCATCCTGCATGGCCGGTATGGCATTCGGTAACGCCTTCCTGGGCCTCAACCACTCCATGGCCCACAAGCTCGGCGCTTTCCACCATCTGCCCCACGGCCTCGCAAACGCAGTCATCCTGACCCGCGTCATGCGTTACAACGCCGCCGAGGCTCCCGTCAAGATGGGAACCTTCTCTCAGTATCCTTACCCCAACGCGCTGCACAACTACGCCGAGATGGCTCGTTACTGCGGCATCGACGGCAAGGACGACCGTGAGGTCTTCGAGAACTTCATCACCAAGCTCACCGAGCTCTGCGACTTCATCGGTGTCAAGCACACCATCGCTGAGTACGGCGTTGACGAGAAGTACTTCCTCGACACCCTCGACGAGATGACCGAGCAGGCATTCAACGACCAGTGCACCGGCGCTAACCCGCGCTACCCGCTCATGAGCGAGATCAAGGAGCTCTACCTGGACGCCTACTACGGCCGAGAGCCTCAGGATTACGCCGTCTGCTAGTTCTAGCACGGTTTTTAACGGCGGGGGTGCACGGGTGTTTCACACCCCCCCGCCGTCGCTTCTATCGCATCGTTGAAAGGATGCAACCATGCTGCTACCCGATTCCAAGACCGAGCTCGTCCGCCGTGGCAACAAGGTCGTTTACGACCTGGGCGACAAGATCGTCAAGGTCTTTAACGAGACCAAGCCCGTCTCCGACGTGTTCAACGAGGCTTTGAATCTTGCCCGCATCAATGAGTGCGGCATCCGCAGCCCCAAGGCTCTCGAGGTTTCCCAGCTCGAGAACGCCAACGGCTGGGCGCTCGTGACCGAGAAGGTTCCGGGCACTACCCTTGCCGAGAAGATGACTGCCGAGCCCCAGCGCTTTGGTGAGTACCTCGAGATGTTCGTCGACCTCCAGATCGAGATCCACGGCTACACCTCCCCGCTGCTTAACCGTCAGCGCGACAAGTTCGCCCGCATGATCGACAGCCTTGATCAGCTCAATGCCACCACGCGCTACAACCTTCAGGAGCGTCTGGACGGCATGACCAAGGAGTTCAAGGTCTGCCACGGCGACTTCAACCCTTCCAACGTCATCGTCGGCGACGATGGCCAGCTGTACGTCTGCGACTGGGCACACGCCACCCAGGGCTCCCCTGCTGCCGACGTTGCCACCACCTACCTGCTCTTTGCCCTCAACAGCAAGGATCAGGCCGAGGCCTACCTGGAGCTCTACTGCGACCGCGCCGACATGCCCATGCAGGTCGTGCGTCAGTGGACGAGCATCGTCGCCGCATCCGAGCTCGCTCGTAAGCGCAACGTGAACGATGAGTTCCTGAAGAACTGGATCGACGTCGTCGATTATCAGTAATATCTGAGCGATTCGCTTCGCATCGGAGGCACAAAGAAAACCCCGCAGCTCATTTGGGCTGTGGGGTTTTCTGTTACCCGTCGAGCTGATTCACGCAACAAAAAGGACTGCCCCGCTTCTCATCCTAAGAGAGATACGGGGCAGTCCTGTAATTGCATCTAATAGCAGAAACGTCGATTAGCGACGGGCAGCCTTCACCAGCTCGGCAACCTTGGCGACGACCTCGTCAATCGCCACGTCCTCACGCTCGCCGGTAGCACGGTCCTTGAGCTCCACCGTGCCATTCTTGAGGCCGCGCTTGCCCAGAACGACCTGATACGGGAAGCCCATAAGGTCGTTGTCCGCAAACTTAAAGCCGGGGCGCTCGTCGCGGTCATCCACGACAACCTCGATACCCTCGGCACACAAGCCCTCGACGATTTGGTCGCAGACGGTCGCGCACTCCTCCTTCTTGGGATCGAGCAGAATCACCGCGACCTCGTACGGAGCGACAGAGACCGGCCAGACGATGCCGTGCTCGTCATTGTGCTGCTCCACGACGGCAGCGAGCGAGCGGGACACGCCCACGCCGTAGCAACCCATGATGAGCGGCTTCTCCTTGCCGTCCTCGTCCATAAAGGTGGCACCCATGGCCTCGGAATACTTGGTACCCAGCTGGAAGACCTGGGAGACCTCGATGCCGCGGGCAGCAGAGAGCGGCTTGCCGCAGTGCGGGCAGGGATCGCCGGCAACGACGGTGACCAGGTCAGCCCACTCATCGACGGTAAAGTCGCGCTCGGGACAGGCGCCGGTAAAGTGATAATCGACCTCGTTGGCACCGCAAGCCCACTGCTTGGACTCGCGCAGGCTCTCGTCGCAGACCAGACGAATACCCTCGGGCAGGTTAACCGGTCCGATAAAGCCCTTATGCAGCCCGTAGGTCTGGAGCTCCTCGTCGGTCATCATGCGATAGCCCTTGCCAAAGACGTGCTCGGCCTTGCAATCGTTGAGCTCGTGATCGCCCGGAACAATGGCCACGACCGGCTTGCCCTCGGCGTCGATGAGTGCCAGCGACTTGCGCGTGCCGTTCTCGGGGAACCCAAAGAACTTAGCAACTGCCTCAATGGTGCCCATGCCCGGAGTCTCAACCTTGGTGAGCGTACCGTCACCAGGACCCTCGGTCACGACGACCTTGGTGCTTGCCGCCTCGTCATCGGCAGCAAAGCCGCAATCGTCGCAGTAGACGAGCGAAGCCTCGCCGGCGTCGGCCAAAGCCATGTACTCGACGGAGGTATCGCCATCGATCTCACCGGAGTCGGCAACAACGGGCAGGGCCTTGATATAGCAGCGCTCGCAGATGTTAGCGTAGGCCTGCTTCATCTTGTCATACTCCTCCTGCAGGCTCTCCTGCGTGGCGGAGAAGCTGTAGGCGTCCTTCATGATGAACTCGCGACCGCGCATCAGGCCAAAGCGGGGGCGGAACTCGTCGCGGAACTTATCCTGGATGTGGTAGAGGTTAACGGGTAGCTGCTTGTAGGAGCGCAGCTCATTGCGCACCAGGGCCGTGACGGTCTCCTCGTGCGTGGGGCCCAGGACGAACTCGCGACCGTGACGGTCGTCAAAGCGCACAAGCTCCTTGCCATAGGCGTCGATGCGGCCGGACTCACGCCACAACTCGGCATCGACCATGATAGGCATCATAAGCTCCTGGGCGCCGGCGGCGTCCATCTCGTCGCGCACGATGTTCTCGATCTTGCGAATCGAGCGCCAAGCAAGCGGCAGATAGGAATATAGACCGGCGGCCTCCTTGCGGATCATGCCGGCACGGAGCAGCAGACGGTGGCTGGCGAGCTCAGCGTCCGCCGGATCCTCTTTAAGCGTCGGCGCATAAAGCTTAGACATATACATTGCTCGGGTCATTTATTTCTCCTCAATAAGCTTGTCGACCTCGGCCATAAGCGCGTCGACAATTTGGTCCTCAGCTACTTTACCAATGATCTGGCCATGCGAAAAGAGCAAGGCCTGACCACGTCCGCAAGCAACGCCCAGATCGGCATCAGAAGCCTCGCCGGGGCCATTAACGGCACATCCCATCACAGCGATCGAAAGCGGCGCGGAGTAGTTCTTAAGCCGCTCGGTAACCTCCTCGGCAATGGGAATAAGGTTAACCTGGCAGCGGGCGCATGTGGGGCACGAGACAATCTCGGGGCCACGGCGACGCAGGCCCAACGACTGCAGAATACCCCAGGCAACCGGCGGCTCCTCAACCGGATCGGCTGTGAGCGACACACGCATGGTGTCGCCAATGCCTTCGGAAAGCAAGATACCCAAGCCTACAGAGCTCTTGATGGTGCCCTGGAGCTTGGTCCCCGCCTCCGTCACGCCCAGGTGAAGCGGAACGTGGGGAATCTCACGCGACAGGGCACGATAGGTATCAAGCGTCGTTTGCACGCTATGGGCCTTGGCCGAAAGCACAATGTTCGTAAAACCGCGGTCCTCAAAGTGCTTGACGAAGCGCTCGCTCGACATCACGAGCTTTTCGGGCTGCGTGAGGTCGTCGCGCTCGGCGATATCCTGCTCGAGCGAACCGGCATTGACGCCGATACGAATCGCGCATCCAGCGGCGCCCGCGGCATCGATCACGGCATCGACCTTAGCCCAATCGCCGATATTGCCGGGATTGATGCGAAGCTTGGCGGCACCAGCCTCGACGGCGCCGATGAGCTTATGGTTAAAGTGAATATCGGCGACGATCGGCACCGGAGACTCGGCACAGATGGTGCGGAAACCCTCAAGCGCGGCCTCGGTGGGCACGCTCACGCGCACGATATCGCAGCCAGCCTGCGCCAACGCGCACACTTGCGCAAGCGTTGCCTGGGCGTCAGCGGTATCGGTGCAGGTCATGGATTGGACCACCACCGGCGCGCCGCCACCGATCTGCACACCGCCCACATGCACGGGGCGCGTCAACTCGCGAGGCAAAGGATGGGATAAAGACAATCCAAACACTCCCCTACAGGATAAATCGAAGGACGTCGGAACGAAGCATATAGACAAACAGCAGCGCAAAGAGCGCGATGCCCACATAGCTCACAATCGTCTGGACCTTGAGCGGAAGCTCGCGGCCAGCAATCTTTTGAATGATCTCGATGACCAGCTTGCCGCCATCGAGTGGTGGGATGGGCAGCAGGTTCATAAAGCCAAGCGAGAACGAAATGAGGGCGGCAAACGAAAGGAACGTGGCAGGGCCGGCAGCAGCAGCCTGTGAGGACATAACGCTAATGCCCACGATCGAAGAAGACTGATCGAGAATCTCCATCGTATGCTGCGGCTGGAGCAGGCGCATCACGCCCTCCGCTGTCTGCACGACATAGGAGAACGAAAGGCGAGCCGACGTGATGGGGTCTAAACGGACCACCTGCGTAGAGGCATACACACCTAGGCGCTCGTCCTCTTTGAGCGCAACCGAGGTCGAATGCTGCTTGCCGTCGCGCTCATACTCAATGGCGATATCGTCCTTACCGGCGGCCTTGCCGATGGCATCGTAAACGTCCATCCAGGTAGAGCACGATACTCCGTCAACCGAAAGGATCGCGTCGCCGCCCTCGATACCCGCCTTGGCGGCAATAGACCCCTCGTCAACCTGACCGATCACGTTGGTATCCATCGGCACGGTGACACCCGCAATAGAGTAGATGCTCATAAGCAGCAAAAAGCCCGTCAGGATATTGACGAGAATGCCCGCGAGCAGCATAAAGGCGCGCTTGAGAAAACCCTGGCCCAGATAGGTATGCGAACGCTCTTGCGCAAGGAACTCGGCTTCGCCGCACGGCAGCTCCCACACATCGCCCTCGGTAGTCGCATGCTCTCGATCGAAACTGCGGCCGTCAAAGGTGGTGTAACCCGCCGCATCTCGTGGCAGCGTCTGATACTTGGTGGGATAGTAGCTCGGCGAGGGCTTCTCCCCTTCCTCATACCAAGGCGCGATAGAGCCCCAACCCAAGAGCAAGGCGCATGCCTCGAGCACAACCTCCTCGGATAGCTCGAGCTCGGCGGCAAGGTCGGCCACGGTCACGCGACCATGACGATAGATAGCCGCGAGCACGCGATCGGCGCACGAGACGTCGGTCGGATCCATACCGCAGATGGCAGCGTAGCCACCCAGCAGCAGCGGGGTCACACCAAACTTGGTTCCAATGCGACGTGACGTGTAATGGATGTCAAAGCGACACGGCAGGCCCAAAAAGAACTCGGTCACACGGACGCCGCAGGCACGCGCCGCCAAAAAGTGGCCGCCCTCGTGCAAAAACACGAGGACGGAAAGCATCAGCAGGCCCCAAAAGACCGATGAGAGAACGCTCAGAACAGTATCCATAAAACGAAAAAGCAATCCTTATGGGTTAGGAACGGGTTGCGGCGAGCACCTGCGCAGCCTTTTCACGCGCCCATGCATCGATGTCGCGAAGCTGCTCAAACGAATCGACCGCCTGCATATCGTGGGAATCCATGCAGGATTCCACAATGCGATCGATATCGGTAAAGCTGCAGCCATCGTGCAGGAAGGCATCGACGGCGACCTCGTTGGCGGCATTGAGCACGCACGGCATGGTGCCACCCGTCTTGCCGGCACGCTCGGCCAGTGCCAGACAGCGGAAGGTATCCATGTCGGCAGCATCAAACGTGAGCTGCCCCAGCTCGCGGAAATCGATACGAGGCGCCGGGGTATCCCAACGCTCGGGATACGAGAACGCGAACTGGATGGGAATACGCATGTCGGAAGCACCGAGATGCGCCATCACGGAGCCGTCGGCGAACTCGACCATAGAGTGAATCTTGGACTGACGCTGCACGACCACGTTAATGAAATCGAGGTCGCAGTTAAACAGATGCATGGCCTCAATGCGCTCCAGGCCCTTGTTCATGAGGGTGGCGGAGTCGATGGTGATCTTGGCACCCATGGCCCACGTGGGATGTGCGAGAGCATCGGCACGCGTCACGCGATCGAGCTCGCCGCGCGTGCGGCCAAAGAACGGACCGCCCGAGCAGGTAAGCCAAATACAATGAGCCTCGCGTGGATTCTCCCCCAGATAGCACTGGTAGATGGCGGAGTGCTCAGAGTCGACTGGAATAAGCTGGCCCGGTTGCGCCAACGGCATAAGCAAGTCGCCGCCGACGACGAGGGACTCCTTGTTGGCAAGGGCAAGACGCTTATTCGAGGTCAAGGCCGCATGGCTCGCCTCGAGACCGGCGGCGCCCACAATAGCGACGAGCACGCAGTCGACATCGTCGCGACGCGCGAGCTCGCAAACCGCCTGCGCGCCAACGCCGAGCTTCGTTCCCTCGGGCAACTCCTGCAGCACGGCGTCATCGCCATGAGCGACATCGGCCACGGCAACCGCCGGAACCGAGAACTCGCGGGCAGCGGCAACGAGCTCGGAGGTACTGGAGTTAACGGACAGCGCCGTCACCTGCAGGCGATCGGCATGCTGGCGGCACACATCGAGCGCCTGGGTGCCGATAGAGCCCGTACAACCCAGGATGGCAACACGGAGACGTCCATCGGGGCCATACGTCGTCTGGAAGGACATTACAGCACGCCTCCGATCATCAAAAGCAGCTGCGCGGTAATGCAGCCAAAGATAAGCGAATCGCTACGATCGAGCATGCCGCCGTGGCCCGGGATAAGGTTACCGGAATCCTTAACGCCCACACCGCGCTTGATGCGCGACTCGATGAGGTCGCCGATAACGCCCAGGACGGACACAACCACGCCGCACAGCAGCGCATAGGGCAGGCTGAGCTTGTAGAAGTGCGTCGCCCACAGGATGAGCCAAATCAAAACCGAGCCCAGGATGCCGCCGACAAACCCCTCCCAGCTCTTTTTGGGAGAGATCTTGGGAACCATCTTGTGCTTGCCGATACGGCTACCCACGATGTAGGCAAACGAATCGGAGACCCAAAGGGACGCGCAAACGCCCACCGAAAGCAGGGCGCCGGCAAAACCGGGCACGGCATCGCGCAGCAGCACGATAGCCGACAGCATAAAGCCAGTGTAGATGGGACCCATGAGCGTCACGGCCACATCAGAGATGCGGGTACGCGGCGACCAAACATACCAAATGCCCACAGCGAGCATCAGGGCAAAAAGCAGGGCATTCAGCAACATCGAATCGCCCAGCGCCGACAGCGGAAAGAGTACGGCGGCAGCGATACCCATGCGCTCGTTAGCCATCTTGCCATCGAGCCTTGTCATACGGAAAAACTCATAGCAGCACAGACCGCTCATGACGGAAACAAAGATGGCCGTGGGCACGATACCCAAAACCAGGCACAGGATAAAGACAACGGCGTAGACGATACCGGCGGCGGCACGGGTAATAAAGCCCGCCAGCCACGAACCGGTGCCGCTCTTCGTTGCAGGCGCTCCCGCAGCGGTAGCTTTGCGCGCAGGCGTCTTGGGAGCAGATGCCTTGGGACGATCGGACACGATTAAGCCTCCTCGGTCTTGCTCAGTCCACCAAACCTACGGTCACGGCCCTGATAGGCCAAAATGGCGTCGACAAGGCCCCAACGATCAAAGTCGGGCCAATAGGTATCGGTGACGTAGAACTCGGAATAAGCTACCTGCCACAGCAGATAGTTCGAAAGGCGCAGCTCACCAGAGGTGCGAATTACAAGCTCAGGATCGGGAAGACCGGCGGTATAGAGGTGGGAAGCCACCATGTCGTCATCAATTGCGGCAGGATCGATCTTACCGGCGGCAACGTCGAGCGCGATCTGACGGACAGCGCGGGTAATCTCGGCACGCGCGCCGTAGTTGACGGCAAGCGCCAGCGTCATACCGGTGTGATCGGCGCACTCGGCAAGACCGCGTTCAAAAACGTCGCGGGTCTTCTTGGGCAGCGCGGAAATATCACCCAAAAAGACAACGCGCACGTTTTCGCGCTTCAGAAGCGGCAACTCGTCGATGAACGTCTTGGCAAACAGGTGCATCAAGACGTTGACCTCATGCTGCGGGCGGTTCCAGTTTTCGGTAGAAAACGCATAGGCAGAAAGCACGTCGACGCCCAGGCGCACGCAGGCGGTAATGATCTCGCGCAGCGAGACGATACCCGCCTTGTGGCCCTCAGTGCGTGCAAGACCGCGCGACGTGGCCCAACGACCGTTGCCGTCCATGATGCACGAGATATGGTGCGGAATGTTATTGAGGTCAAGGTCGGAAAAACCGACGCCCGCAGGGGCGTCGGCAAAGTACTCGACCAGTTTATGCTCGTCGTATTGCACCTTAGATCTCCATGACCTCGGCTTCTTTTTCCTTCAGAAGCTCCTCGACCTTGGCGACATACTCATCGGTGTGCTTCTGGACCTTGGCCTGCTCGCGACGGACATCGTCCTCGGTGAGCTCCTCATCGCGCTCGAGCTTGTTGTTGAAGTCGCGACGGATGTTACGGATAGACACCTTGGCCTGCTCGGCGTACTCACGGCACTCCTTGACGAGCTCGCGACGGCGCTCCTCGGTGGGAGCCGGGAACGGCAGACGAACGACGGTGCCATCGGAGTTGGGGGTAATACCCAGATCGGAAGCGCCGATGGCCTTGACGATAGCGTTGATGAGTGCCTTGTCCCACGGCTCGATGAGCAGCATGTGGGCCTCGGGGGTCTTGACGGCGGCAACCTGCGTGACCGGTGTGGGAACACCGTAATAATCGACGGTGATGTCGGACAGAATGTTGGCATTGGCGCGGCCGGTACGGACCTTGGAGAAGTTATGCTTGAGGGACTCGAGCGACTTGTCCATGTGGGCGGTGATGTTCTCTGCCATGCTTAATCCTCCTGATAGACGAGCGTGCCGACGGGCTCACCCGAAAGCGCGCGCTTGACGGTGTCCTCGCCATCGATGTTGAGGACCAAAATCGGCATACGGTTGTCCTGGCACAGTGCCGTAGCCGTGGAATCCATAACCTGCAGACCGCGGACGAGAACCTCGTGATAGGTAATCTTGTCAAAACGGACGGCGTCGGCGCACTTGACGGGATCCTTGTCGTAGATGCCGTCAACCTTGGTGGCTTTAATCAGAATCTCGGCGCCGATCTCGCACGCACGAAGAGCCGCGGCGGTGTCGGTCGTAAAGTACGGATTGCCCGAACCGGCGGCAAAAATAACGACGTTGCCCTTGGAAAGGTGGTTGATGGCGCGACGGCGAATATAGGGCTCGCAGATCTCGTTCATCTGGATAGCGCTCATCACGCGGCAGGGAACATCGTTATGCTCGAAGGCATCCTGCAGGGCGAGCGCGTTCATAACGGTTGCCAGCATGCCCATATAGTCGGCCTGAGCACGCTCCATGCCACCGGCAGCGCCGGCCATGCCGCGGAAAATATTGCCGCCGCCGACAACGACGCCGACCTCATGGCCAACGGCTAGCAGCTCCTTGACCTGCTTGGCAAGATGGTCGGTAACCTTGGGGTCGATGCCATATTGGCTGTCGCCCATCAGTGCTTCGCCGGAAAGCTTAAGAAGCACGCGTTTATATCGGATGTCGGACAAAGCGATCCTCCTTTAATTAGACTCTCAATATGATATCAAAGGCTCTGATAAGAGCCATGAAAAAGCAGGCTGTGAGTAAAACCCACAGCCTGCTCATTACCAGCTACAAGAGCTTATTTACTCGCCACGGACCAGACGGTCAAAGGCAACGACGGTAATGGTGTCGCCGAGCTCCTTGGAGACCTGCTCAGCATACTTCTTGATGGTGAGGGAGCTGTCCTTGATGAACTCCTGCTCGGTGAGCACGGACTGCTTGTAGAACTTCTCCAGACGGCCGACAGCCATCTTCTCCTGGATAGCCTCGGGCTTGCCGGACTCGGCAGCCTGGGCCATGTAGATCTGCTTCTCGTGCTCGACGGTCTCGGCCGGAACCTGATCGCGGGTAGCGCAGATCGGGGCGACGGCGGCAACCTGAAGGGCAACGTCGTGAGCGAAGGTCTTGAAGGACTCAGCCTGAGCGGTCTCGGCCTTCTCGAAGGCGAACTCGACGAGGACGCCGATCTTACCACCCATGTGGATGTAAGAAGCGAGAGCGCCGTTCTCAGCCTTGCGGGCAGCGAAGCGGGAGATCTTCATGTTCTCGCCCATGATGTGAATCATCTCGGTGAGCTCGGAGGAAACGGTCTCCTCGCCCATCGGCTTCTCGAGCAGAGCGTCGACGTCAGCAGGCTCGGTGGTAGCGACAACCTCAGCGACCTTGGAAGCAAAGCCGGTGAACTTGGCGTTGGAGCCAACGAAGTCGGTCTCGCAGGAGAGCTCGAGCAGAGCGCCGGTCTTGCCATCCTCGGAGACGAACGCGGCGACAGCGCCCTCGTTAGTCTCACGGCCAGCCTTCTTGGCAGCCTTGGCAAGGCCGTTCTTACGCAGAACGTCGACAGCGGCGTCCATGTCGCCGTCAGCCTCGACGAGAGCCTTCTTGCACTCCATCATCGGGGAGTCGGTCATCTCGCGGAGCTGCTTGACCATAGCGGCGGTAATCTGGGCCATTGTGGTTCCTTTCAAAGAGATGAAAAAGAATTAACTAAGACTGATTTACTCGGCCTTGGGCTCAGCGGCCATCTCGGCCTCGGAGACCTGCTCCTTGCCGGAGCCAGCGAGGCAGGCGTCAGCCATGAGCTCGCACATAAGGGTGACAGCGGAGATGGCGTCATCGTTGCAGGGGATGCCGTACTCGACCTCGTCGGGATCGGAGTTGGTGTCGATCAGAGCGACGACGGGGATGTTCAGGCGTTGGGCCTCCTTGATGGCGTTCTCCTC
>CABRFG010000055.1 GCA_902470095.1 uncultured Collinsella sp. | reverse complement strand
CTCCGTCGTCTGGTGCTACTCGAAGTACGGCGACCCCGCGCCCGAGCAGGTTTCCGTCACGATGGAGATTATTGGCAAAAAGGCCGGGATGGCTCAGCGTTGGACGAGCCCGTCGACCCAGGTGTTTGTTAAGGGCACGTCGATCAAGGATGCCTCCGCTACCTATTTCGACGCCCTTGGCATCGAGTCCAAGATGTACGACCAATTCGGCTATTGGGGTGTCCATAGCCTCGTTTCTCCGCTTGATGGTACCGAGCTGTCCGGCGCTTGGTCGTTCTTTGTCAACGGCGTTCCTGGAACTCAACTCGATAACGACTACGTGCTTAAGTCGGGCGATAAGGTCGTTTGGGCTTACGCCCCTGGGGATACTTTGCCCGGTGTCGACAACGTTGTTCTTAATCCGAGCGCTGCACGCCCTAACTGGGATAGCGACTGGTCGGGCTTTACAAGTGCCGACAAGGTTACCGACGCACCTGTGCCCACTAAGGATGCAGATGAGAAATGGGTAAGCGAGCTTAAGACGCGTGCGGACGGCAATAAGGGTGTTTCCGATGCGTTGCTGATCGGTGACTATCTCTATGTGGCAGTTGGTTCTAAATTGCTCAAAAAGGATGTCGAGACGGGCAAGACCGTTCTAGAGTCACCTTTGGCTGCTGCAATTGATTCCACCTCACGCATGGTATATACCAATGGTGTTGTGCTTGTTCCGCTTTCAGGCGGTCGTCTTCAGGCCTTAACGGTTGATGTGCTTGCGACGGTTTGGGTTACCGATGGGTTGCCGGCCGGTCCCGATGGCGCGCAGCAGTCGCTTGCTTCTGTTTCGGTTCGCGATGGCTATGCCTATTTTGGTACCGCTTCGGCCGATTGGATTGACTCGAGTGACGGCTACCTGCTTTGTGTTCGTATTTCTGACGGTAAAGTCATGTGGCAGCACAAGAATGAAAACAGCAAGGGCTATTACTGGGCTGGCATGGCGTTCTCGGGCGACTATGGCGTTATCGCGGATGATTCAGGCACTGTCAGCACGGTTGATCCTTCGACTGGAAAGACCGTAGCAAAGCTTAAGATCGCCGATCGCGTTCGCGCGAACGTGCTTGTTGATGGGGCTACTGCTTACGTTGTGAGTGCCGATGGCACGCTCCATAAAATTGCTATCGCTAATGATGGGGCCCTTTCAGAACTGGGTAAAGTTACGTTTGGCAGCAGCTCGACCTCTACACCCGTGTTTGTCAACGGTAAGATTGTAGTTGGCGGCACGTCGATTGAGTCCTTTATGGGCGGTCCCCAAAACAGTCTTACGAGCCACTATGGTCAGCTTGCAATTATCGACGCCGATACGCTTACGGTCGATTATTCAATTTATAAGGCAGACGGTAACTTCATCCGCGAGGATTCTTCTGCAAGTGGTTTTACGGGCAGCGGCGATGTTAAGTCACAGCCTGTGGTTTCCATTCAAGATGGTCATACCTATGTATACTTTACGTCCAACAATAATCCTGGCGGCATTTATCGCTATCGCATAGGTGACGAAGAGGCTGAGCTGCTCTATAGACCGTCGGCCGAGAACCAGCAGTACTGCATGTCGTCGATTTCGGTCGGTTCTGATGGTTCACTCTACTACGCTAACGATTCGGGCAAGTTGTTCGCGATTAAGGGAAATGGCCAGAAGGTCAATCGCTATACTGTCTCGTTTGACGCAAATGGTGCAGATTCTATTGTGCTCGATTCCCAACGTATTAAGGCTGGTAAAACTGCTACGGAGCCTGCTGTAAAACCGCGTCGCAAGGGCTATACCTTCGGCGGTTGGTATACCGATGAGGCGTGCACGCAAGCGTATGACTTCAGTACGCCGGTGACGGCCGATCTGACGCTGTATGCCAAGTGGACCAAGAATGCCACCAATTCTGGTGACAATGGCGGTTCTGGCTCCAGCGGCGGCAGCGGTTCTGGTACTGGTACCGGCACGGGCACTGGTACGGGTTCCGGCGCTGGTTCCGGCTCTAAGGGCCCGCAGGCCGGCGGCGCTATCGCCCCGGGTCAGAAGCCGGTGACCAAGACGACGGTGTCGACCAAGACCGAGACCAAGGAAAACAAGTCCGACAAGAAGGGCTCCGATAAGTCCGACAAGAAGGATGAGAAGAAGTCTGAGAAGAAGGACAGCAAGTCCGACAAGAAGTCCGATTCCAAGTCCGATACGGGCGCTGCTTCCACGACCACTGCTAAGAAGTCCTCTGGTGCTTCCGAGCAGGAGACGGGCACCAACCCGCTCGCCATCGTTGGCATCGCCGCCGGCGTGATTGGCCTTGCGCTCATCGCCGTCTTCGTGCTGACCAAGCGCGGCAAGGGTGACGGTAATGCCCGATAAGCCCAAGGAGACCAACGGGCAACAGCCCGACTCCTCGTTTATCCAGCTCGATGATCCAAAGCAAAAGGGCGCCGCTTCGGCGGCGTCCGCTCCTCGACGGAAGGCGCTCCTTGGCGTTCTGACTGCCGCATGCGTCGTTCTGATCGTGGTCTCTCTGGGCTTTGTTCATCCCTCCGAGAGCGGTGCTTGGTCCATTGATTGGATCGTCCAGACCGTGGCGGGGGAGAGCATCGTCGCCAAGGATGGCAATGGGTCCGGCTCGACTGTCGCTTCGGGCAAGGCCGGGTCCAAGGATTCCAAATCTTCTGATGATACGAATGACGGGTCTAGGGGTTCTGACAAATCTGACTCCAAGAAAGATCCCGAGTCTTCGGACAAGGAATCGGACAAGAACTCGGATAGCAAGAAGTCCGGCGAAAAAGGAGCAGGAAATAAAAAGACTGACAACAGTCAGTCGGCTTCTCAGAATTCGGCAACGTCCGGTGGGCCTTCTGCCGTTCCTGATAACAGTAATGCCCCCTCGGGCAACCAGAGCGTCTCTCAGGAGTCTAGCTACGTTACCGTGACTGTCTCGGTTACTTCGAGCGCTGTGGGCAATCCTGTGTCCGCTGGTGGTACCTACACCTTTAATGAGGGAGCAACTGCCTACGACGCTCTCTGCGCGCTGGGTATTTCTATAAATGCGCGTGGCTCGTCGTTTGGCACTTATGTTGCCGCCATCGGTGGCCTGGCCGAGAAGGATGAAAACTATGGAAGCGGTAGCGGCTGGTGTTATTCCGTCAACGGCACAACGCCCATGACAGCCTGCAGCAACTACGTTCTCTCAAACGGCGACAACGTGGTCTGGCATTACGTGACAGGCTAGGGGCCTCGACATATCGCATCAAACGGGCGGTTCGGACCAACATCCGGACCGCCCGTTTTTCATGCGAATGGGACTGGGTCACCGGGTCTCTCGGCAAACAAAAAACCGGTTGGAACGGGAATTCCAACCGGTTATACATTCAAGCAAATAGTGAATCGACTACGACCGTGCGCCCTCGAGGAAGAAGCGGCGGCTGAAGTAGTTGTACCAGGTGACGAGGAACGTGGCGATGGCCTTCATGGCCTGGTAGCCGATGCTCAAAAACGTGACGCCCACAAACATGTACAGGTCGTTGAGGCCCAGGCCGATCACCGACAGGATGGTGAAGATCGTGAACTCGCGCTTGCGGCTCATGCCTTCGCGGTGGTCGAACACGTACTTCATGCTGAGCCAGTAGTTGACCACGACGGACGTGATAAACGAAACCGTGGTGCTCATCAAAAAGTCGAGGTGGAACAGCTCGACGAGCGCAATGAGCATGCCCCAGTCGATGCCAAAGGAGATAAGACCCACGACAGCAAACTTGAGGAACTGCTTGGTATGAGGTTGTGCCAGCGCCTTGCGCACGTAATCACATCCAATGCGTTGATGAATCGAGCAGAGGATACTTTAGAGCTTTTACAAGGGAAACGTAAGGTCTTTGCCAAGAACTATATGAACTCGCCAAATTTTCAAGAGCTAATCCGCAAACGTTGAAAATTTGCCCGTAAACGAGCGACACCCACGGACGATACTGCGCTGAGTGCGCGTCGTCCGTGGGCGCCGTAATGCTGCAGGGGTTTCGAGCTATTTTGTCTCGTCGCCCTCCAGGAAGATTTTTCGGGTCACAAAGTTGTAGACCATGACAAGCGCGGTGGCGCAGATCTTGGCGATATTGGCCTCGAGTCCCAGGCCGGCGTTGAGCGCCAGCACGATGCCGTCGTTGAGCACCAAACCGATCACGGACAGCACGACAAAGATGATGAACTCGCGGCGGCGGCTCATGCCTTCCTTGTGCGCAAACACGTACTTCATGCTTGCGAGGTAGTTAAAGATGAGTGAGATGATAAAGCCGCTGGTGTTGGCGATTAGGATGTTGAGGCCCAGACCGTAGTGGAGCAGATTCATAATGCCAAAGTCGATAACCGTGGCAATGACACCGACGACGCCAAATTTCATGATCTGCGCAAGGAGCTTTTGCATGGTACCTGCCTTAGGGTGGCGCGGGGACGCCATGGGGATGACAAACTCAGCAAGTTTAGCCAATCCCCGCGGGTGGGGCTAGACGCGCTCTTCGATAGCACCGTTTCTATATGCATCGAGCAGCTGGCGCAGGTCCTGGATCTGGCTGCGAATTTTGGCGCCAGTATCGGTGTCGCTCACCATGCGGCGACGGTCCGCTTGGTCAAAACGGTTGGTCTCGCTCTCGATGTCCACGTTGCGCGTGAGTGCCTCGGCAACCGTCGTAAAGGCCCGGTGCGACTTGAGGCGGCAGCCGCGCGAGCTCGAGATGAGCGTATAGCCGGCGATACCCGTCTTGGGATGGTAAGCGCGGCAGAAGCCGCCATCGATGACCAGCAGCTTGCCGTTGGCGCGGATGGGCTGCTCGCCCTTGGTGGTTTTAACGGGCGTGTGGCCGTTGATGATGTGGCCGGTCGGCGAACATGCCATGGGCGCGACGCCAAACTCGCGCATGATGTCGTCGCAGACCGAGGGCGACTTGGTAAGCGTAAAGTACGGGTCCATCGGCTCGACCCAGGTGCTCTTATCGGCGATATAGGCGCGCTCAAAGGTACGCACCAGGCGTCCGCTGGCGGGTGAATTGAAGCCAATCCACAGGTACCACATCCAGTCGAGGGCATCGCGGTCGCCCACGCGCCACGCGCGGCGGGCGATGTGGTCGCAAAAATCGAGATAATCGCGGCCGGCGTGCCAGGTGCCCAGGCAGTTCATGCTGCTAAAGGTGCCGTCTTCGTTGAGCGGAACGCAGCCGTGGAAGAGCAGGTTGCCGTTGGCGACCTTGTACATCGAGCCGTGGGAATAGAGGAAATCGATATGGCGATGCAGGTGATCGGCGGTGACAAACTCGGACACGAGCTTGTCGATGATGTGCTGCTCCTGAGACGTGAGCGTATAGGGGTCCGCCGGATCGACGGTGGGGAAGTCGTTGGTCGTGAGCGGCCATACGCTGCCGTCGGCGAGCGTGACCGTGCCGGTGTCGTGCTCGATCTTGTCGAGTAACAGACGGTCGGTCATATCGAACTCGGGGTGGCGCTGGATAATCTGGCCCTCGAGCTTAAAGAGCAGCACATTGATGGCCTTGATCAGCGGGGTGATGGACTCACCGGCGGTGTAGGTGGCATCGGCAAAGGCGACAAGCTCACGCAGCGAGATGCCGTAGTCGTTCTCGAGGATCTCGTAATTGTCGTAACGCAGGTTGTTGCGCAGCACCGTGGCGATGCAGGCGGGCTCACCGGCCGCAGCGCCCATCCATAGCAGGTCGTGGTTGCCCCACTGGATGTCGAGCGAATGGTAGGTGAGCAGGCGGTCCATAATCTTGGCAGCGCCGCCGCCGCGGTCGAAGATATCGCCCACCAGGTGCAGGTGGTCGACGGCCAAGCGCTTGATGAGCGAGGCGAGTGACTCGATAAAGTCGTCGGCGCTGGCGGTCTCCAGGATGGACTCCACGATGCGCTCGTGATAGCGCACGCGATAGTTGTTCTCGTCCGGGTGCGTGTGCAACAACTCGTCGATGATATAGGCGTAATCGCGCGGTATGGCCTTACGCACCTTGGAGCGCGTGTAGCGGCTTGAAAGCGAACGAGCGACCATGATGAGCTGGTCAAGCATCGTCTTGTACCAGGTGGGCGAGTCCTCGCGCTGGCTGCGGACCAGCTCGATCTTCTCGTGCGGGTAGTAGATGAGCGTGCACAGCTCGCCCTTTTCGTCAAAGGTGAGCGTGTCGCCAAAAATCTCGTCGACATGCTCGCGCACGACGCCCGAGCAGTTGTTGAGGATGTGCATAAAGGCTTCGTACTCGCCATGCACGTCGCTCATAAAATGCTCGGTGCCTTTGGGCAGGTTGAGGATGGCCGAGAGATTGATGATCTCGGTAAACGCGGATTGTTCGGTGGGGAACTGTCTCGAAAGCAGGCGCAGATACTTGAAGTCTTGCGGGTTGCGATCGAATGCGACCATGAAACACCTTCCGATGGGGCTGGTAAAACTGATAAACAGCGTCAAACGTTTACCAGTATGCGCCGCTTTTGTTTCGATTTTGCGCCAGCGGCTGAATTGTCGGATGAACGGTTTGGTAAATCGATTTAGTTGAGGTAGATATGGCGGTTGAGTGGAGACGACAGAGGGTGTTTTCTCAGATATTTTTGCGTGGGGCCGGTGGAGACGATGGTGGTAAAGATGTTCACTATTTTTGGTTCGATTTGGTAAATAGTGGACATATGTACCGCATGTAGGCTCACTGTGCGATAATTTGCGCAGCAATGAGTAAGGAGCCTCATATGAGTGATTTTGTCCTGACCTGTGAATCCGCCGCCGACCGAACCCGTGAGTTCTTTGAATCGCGCAATATTCCCGTCGCGTATTTTCATTACGAGATCGACGATGTTGTCTATACGGACGATCTGTATCAGTCGATTACGCCGGACGAGTTTTTTGCCCAGATTGCCGCGGGCGCCATGCCCAAGACGTCTCAGGTGGGCGTGGGCGAGTACGAGGAGTTTTGGGAGCCGTTTGTTGCCGAGGGTAAAGACGTGCTGCACCTGACGTTGTCGTCGGGTATTTCGGGCACGTATGGATCGGCCTGCGTCGCGGCGCAGATGCTTGCGGATCGCTATCCCCAGGGCGGCAAGGTACGCGTCATCGATTCGCTGGGGGCGTCTTCGGGCTTTGGTCTGTTGCTGGAATATGCCGCCGACGTGCGCGATAGCGGGGCTTCACTCGACGAGACGGCCGCTTGGATCGAGGAGCATAAACTCAACCTGCACCACTGGTTCTTCTCGACCGATCTGTCGAGCTACCTGCGCGGCGGTCGCATTTCGGCCGCGAGCGCGATCATCGGCACGGCGCTCAAGATTTGCCCGCTTATGACGGTCGATTGCGAAGGTAAGCTGTCGCCACGTGAGAAGATTCGCACTAAGAAGCGAGCGATTTCCGAGATGGCTAAGACCATGATGGCACACGTACAGGACGGTGCAGATTATTCGGGTAAGTGCATCATGTCGCAGTCGGCGTGCCGCGAGGATGCCGAGGCGGTCGCGGCGCTGATTGAGGAACAGGTTCCGCAGCTTAAAGGCAAGATTGAGATCAATGACATCGGTACTCTGATTGGCTCGCATACCGGACCTGGTACGGTGGCGCTCTTCTTTATGGGCGACAAGCGCGTGGATTAATTTGCCCCATCACGTCGCTGCATGATTGCTCAAACGAAAACGGCCCGCCTCACGTTTGTGGGGCGGGCCAAGATGTTTTGCTAGCGTTTCTTTCCGCGGAAGAAAAAGCCGTGCAGTGACGGCTTGAGGCCGCGGTTGGCGCGATGCTCCTCGACGCGCTCGTGGATCGAAGCGACGCGCTCGATGACTTCGTCGGGAATCGGCACATCGGGATTCATGTTCTCGACTTGGCTGACCTCGGCGGCGGCGACCTGGTCGATAATGGGCACGTCGTCGCGCGAGATGACAGGTGTGGCGTCTTCCTTCATCTTGCGATAACGCTGCATCATGTCGGTCTGTAGCTGCTGGGCCGAAGGCGGTGTCCAGATGATGGCGTTGGCGCCGGCGGCGATGGTCTCGCGAATGCTCTCGGGCGTCTTGCCGCCCGGCGCGATAAGCGGCAGGTTGGGATAGTGCTCGCGCAGCTCGCGTAGGACCTGGGGCGTGTTCTTGCCGGCGGCGATGTTGAGAATCTTGGCTCCAGCGCGCACCTTGGCGTGGGCATCGTCGTCGCAGCGAACGACCGTGGCGATGACGGGGATGTCGGCGATGTTGGTGATGTGCTCGACCATCTCGGCAGTAGCGGGGGAGTTGACCACGCAGCCCGCCGCGCCCTGCATCTCGGAGACGGCTGCCATCTGCACGGAGCGCTTACCGGTCGTAGTTCCGCCACCCACGCCTACAAAGACCGGGCACTCGGCGACGGTCAGCAGCGCTTGCGTAATGGCGGGCTGCGGCGTGAAAGGGTAGACCGCAAAGACGGCGTCGGCGTTGGAGTTGCGGATAACCGCGACATCGGTGGTGTAAATGAGCGACTTGATGCGTCGGCCAAAGAGCGTGAAGCCGCTGGCCTCCTCGATCTCGTCGGGCATGCGAAGGGCAGCCTTGCGCAGGCGTCCGTCGATGGGCAGGGGCTCCATAGGGAGCAGGCCGTTGGGCGTGACGGCTACTTGGGGCTCGGTGAACTCGTCTGCAAGCTCGACCTCGGAAAAATCGACCGAGGCGACGATGTCCTTGTGCACCTCGGCGGGCACATCGATGGGAGCTTGGTCGTTTGCCGCCGCAGGCGTGTCGAAGGAGCTGGTGCCGACGAAGGCGTCGACGCGCTCATTTAGATCGTTGAGGGTATCCATGGAGGCTCGATTCTATGTGATAACGGCCGGCGCTATGCAGCCGGAATTGCGAATGCTAAATCGTTTGACGAGTTGATTTTTCCCCGCCGCGCCATCCGTTAGACCGAAGGGCCGGTGAACGTGAAGGAGCTGTGGTGGCGGGGATCGAGGTGCTATCTTGAAAGTCCCGTTTACAAGAGAGGTGACGCGGTATGGAATTTTCGGCAATGTTGGGCTCAATTGGCCTGTGTGTGGGCGCAATCGTTGCCGCCGCGGTCATCTACTTTGTGGTCACGGCCATTAAGGGCAAAAGGGCCGAACGCAAGGAGCGCACGATGCTTAAACAGCATCGCGACCAGCAGGGCAAACGCGCACGGAGATAACTTGTTGAGTTTTGGATCCGTGCGCTAGCTGCGTTTTCGGATCAGGGCAATGTAGAAGCCCTCAAAGTCGCGGCTAGGCGGAATGGTGAGCGTGCCGGGCAGGCCGTTGGCGATGGCCGATACCTGACCGGCGGCAATGGCTTCGGTCAGAGCGTTGGACTCGATGCGCGGCTCCTCACCAGCTTCCTGGGTGCGTCGTGCTTCGCTTTCGCTCGGCGTGCCGTCGAGGGGGATAAGCTCGCAGTCCATGTGCTTGTCGAGGGCCTCTTGCAGGGCGTCCTCGTTTTCCTGCGGCAAAATCGAACAGGTCGAATAGACGAGCGTGCCGCCCGGTTTGAGGGCACCCATGGCGCGGTCCAGAAGTGCTCGCTGCGAGCGGGCGCACTTGCTCAGCAACTGCTCGGTGAGGCCGCGCAGGCTTTTCTCGTTGCCACTGATGACGGTGCCCGTGCCGGTGCAGGGAGCGTCGAGCAGGATGCGGTCAAAGCGGAAGAACTCGTCGAGCTCGCGTGCGTCGATGCGCATGACGGGCACGTTTTTGGCACCTTGGCGGTGGAGGTTGGACTCAAGCTTTTCGGCGCGGGGAATGCTCATCTCACAGGCGGTGAGGTGCGCCTGTCCCTGGGTGAGGGCGGCGATCTGTGTTGTCTTGCCGCCGGGGGCTGCGCACATGTCCAGGATGTCCTCGCCTGCCTGGGCGCCCAGGACCAACGGCGGCATCATGGATGACAGGCTCTGCAGGTAGATCTTGCCGTCGCGGTAGATGTCGAGATCCCACAGATCGGAAACCTGGGCCTCGGGCAGGATAAAGGCGTCTGGGTACCAGGCGACGGGGTTGTGGGCGATGCCGGCGGCACCGAGCGCCGCAGCGATGTCCTCGGCGGTCGCCTTGAGCGTGTTGGCGCGCAGCGTGACCGGGCGTGTGGCCGCGGCGCCGAAGCCCTCGATCATGAGCTTGGCATCGGCGGGCGCATAGGCGCCGGCGACCGTGTCGACCATAAAGCGCGGCAGGTCGGCGGCGGAGTGTTGGGCGGCAAGCTGGTCAGAAAGCTCGGTAGCAGCAAACTGCCTGAGCTTGAGCTCGGCCTTGACCTGCTTTTTCTGCTTACGACGACGCGGCTTGGACATCCGTCTTTCCTTCCCATTCCATTACATGTCGAGTGTTGTTTTAGTACTGGCTCTCGTGCTTGCTGAAGAAGTCGAAGCGCGGGGGCAGCGGCTTCACGCGGTGCTCGCCGGGCTTCTCGCCCAGGCTCTCCACGAACTCGTCCGTAGAGGCAAAGATGTTATCCCAGCTAAAGAAGGCGACCGGATCGACATCGAAGTACTCGCAGATGAGCTCGCAGCCGGCCGGGACGATGCCGTGCATCAGGACGGTCGCCACGCGCAGCTCGGTAAAGGCGTCGACGAGGGCCTGCGTCATGGCGACGTTGGCCTCGCTACCCTCGAGCTTGTTGGCGGCCTTGGAGGCGTCGCTCCAGCGCTTGTTGGCGGCACGCAGGTAGTCGTCGCACACGGCGAGCGCGCGGTGCGTCTCGAACTTGTACATGGCCTGCTCAAAGGCGAGGGCTGCCTGCTGGGCGGCTTCGACCACGGTGTCAGAAGCGGCGCCGGCGGGAATGCAACCGTTGCGGTACGGGCTCTCGTCGCCCTCCTTGATGGCGACTCCGTAGAAGCAGCTGCGGGCCAGGCGGTTGAAGACGCCGGTCAAAAGGGCGCTCTCCTTAAGGGCCGGATCGATGACGCGCTTGTCGTCGCAGGCGCGCACCTCGTTGCCGTCCTTGTCCTTGCCGGTCACGCGCGTGTCGTATGCCTTGGGGCTAAAGCTCACCGGCTTCTCGGATAGGCCGAGCGACAGCCAATGTGCACGCATCTGCTCGCAGGTGTAGTGGTTGAGCAGATCGTCTGCCGGCGGGGGAGGCGTCTGCGAGGACGAGCTGGCCTTTTTGCCCATGTAGAGCAAGTGATAGCAGGCGCTGACGGTGCTTTGCGTGAGGTCCCAACCCAGGGCCTCCCACATGGCGGTCTGCGCGATGCAGTAGAAGTAGATGTTGTCCTGACCGATGAACTGGTAGATCTGCGCGTCGTCCGAGCACCACCAGTCGCGCCAGTCGAGCGAACTGTGCTGGTAGGTGGGCGCGGGGACCTGCGTGGAATCGGCGGCAGGCTCGCCCATGAGGGCGGCATCCTGGGCGGCGACACCCTCGGTCACGCCGGCGGCCTTGGCATCGCGTGCGAGCACGGTGCGCGTATAGCTGATGGGCGCCCACAGGCTCTCGGGCCAGCACCAGCAGGTGACGTCGGTCACGCCGTCGACCTCGGGCACCGGAACGCCCCAGTCGATGTTGCCGGTGATGCGGAAGGGCACGAGCGCCTTGCCGCTGCGGAAGCGCACGCCGCCGTTGGCGAGCACCGCGTGGGCGTCGTCGCGCTCCTTCCAGCTGGGGAAGGTGACGGTAAAGCTGCTCTTGTTGCCTTCGGGCTCCAGCACGGTGTGCTCGGGCAGCTGGTCCTCGACGGCGTCGAAGGCCTCGCGGAATTTGTTCTGAATGTAGAGCTGAGCCGGCAGCAGCCACTCCTCCATGGTCTTGGAGACCACGGAGCGAACCTGCGGGTTCTGGGCGAGCTTGGCGGTGTAGGTCTTCATAAAGTCGAGGTAGGCCGGCAGGTCGAAGTAGAGGTTGTCGACCGGGCGCAGCTCGGGTACCTCGCCGGTGAGCTGGCTCTTGGGCGCGATGAGCTCCTCGGGCTCAAACTGGTGACCCAGATCGCACTCGTCGGCGTAGGCTTTCTCGGACTTGCAGCCCTGGATGGGGCAGCGGCCGATCACCTGGCGGCCATTGAGGAACGTGCCGGCCTTGGCGTCGTAGAACTGCAGCGTGGAGCGCTTGGAGATGGTGCCCTGCTCGTGCAGGCGCTTGATAATCTCGGCGGTAACCTCGTTGTGAATCTGGGCCGCCGGCTCAAGGCCCGAGCCGCCGTAGATGTCGCAGCTGATGTTGTAGTTGTTGAGGGTCGCTGCTTGGCGGGAGTGGTTGGATTCGACGTACTCGCTAATGGACTTGTCGTAGCCCTCGTTCTCCTTGAGCTTGCGGTAGCTCTCCATGATGGGCGAGCCATAGCAGTCGGTGCCCGAGGTGAAGATGACGTTCTCGCGGCCCAGGCGGTCGCGCAGGAAGCGGGCGAAGAAGTCGGCCGGGACAAAGACGCCGCCAACGTGGCCAAAGTGAAGGCCCTTGTTGCCGTAGGGCTCGCCGGCGGTAACGATGGCGCGGCGAGGCCAGCTGGGACGGTCGTTCATGGAGTATTTGGATGCCATGGGACTCCTTCGCGTATGGTGAGAGCGCGGCCGGGCGCAAGGCCTGGCGACGCGGTGGTCAATTCGTGCATATCATTCGACATTATCGCACATGCGGACGGGTACGTGGCAGGGGCGCTATCCTAAGATGCTATGAATGAGATTTCCAACATACATGCGTTTGAGGACGAGGATTTTCTGCACGCCTGCTTTGTGTGGGGGATGGCCGTGCTCGGCGCATTTGCCGTGTGCCTGGTGCCGGTGTTTATGCTGCTGGGTGGGCCCGCGGACTTGGATGCGGCTGACGCGGGCGGTTGGACGGCCGTTTTGGGCTGGATAGTCGGTTTGACTGCGGTTTCGGCGGCGTCATTTGCCGTGCACGAGCTGGTGCACGGTGTGTTCTTTAAGTTGTTTGCACCTGCCGGTGCTCGGGTGACCTTTGGGGCAAATCTCGAAACCTGCATGATTTACGCCTGCGCCGAAGGCGTTGTGTATTCTCGCCGGCGGTACGTGGCGGTTTGCCTGGCACCGACGGTTGTTGTGACGACAACGCTTGCCCTGGGGTTTGCGTTTTCGGGCTATCCGCTGCTGTGCTACTTGGCGGCTGGTCTGCACTTGTCGGGCTGTGTGGGCGATTGGTATTACGTGCGGACCATCCTGCGCGACCGTCGCATTGTCGCCTGCGAGGACACATCCTTTGGCGTGCGCTTTTTCGCAAAGTAGTCTTTTTGGGACGGGGCTATTTTGACTACTTTCCTGTTGATGCAGGTACTTGGAACTGCTTTACGTTAAAAGTAGTCAAAATAGCCCCGTCCCAAAAAGACTACCCTGGGCAAAGATTGGGAGGAGATGTTGATGAAGCCGTTGCTGCTGCACGCTTGCTGCGCGCCGTGCTCGCTGGAGCCGGTTCGCCTGCTGCGCGAGGAGGGGTTTGAGCCCACGATTTGCTGGACCAACCCCAATATTCAGCCGCGCGATGAATGGCAGCGGCGCTTGGACGAGCTGCGCCGGTGGTGTGCCGATGGCGACATTGAGCTCATCGAGGCGGGGGAGAACCGCGAGCGCTGGGAGGCCGGCGTGGCACCGCTGGGTTCCGATCGGCCCCGTCGCTGTCGTGCGTGCTATGCCTTGCGCTTGGCCGAGGCGTGCCGTGTGGCCCAGGAGCGCGGGTTTGTATATGTGGGTACGACGCTCGCCGTCTCGCCGTATCAGCTGTTCGACACCTGCAATGATGTGTTGGAGCGTCTGGCTGCCGCTCGCGGTCTCACTCCGGTGATTCGCGATTTTCGCCCGTATTACCCCGAGGCGACACGTCGTTCGCGCGAGCTTGGCATGTATCGGCAGAATTATTGCGGCTGCCGATTCTCGGCCGTCGAGGCGGCCATGGACCGCGCCCGCATTCGCGACGAGCGCAAGGCTGCCAAAAGTAGTTCATTTGGGACGTCAGCCTGCTAGGATGTAGAGCGGACTTTAGCTATATAAGGAGTATCCGACGTGTCTATGCGTACCGATGATTTTGACTACAACCTTCCCGAGGAACTGATTGCCCAGGCTCCTGCCGAGCCGCGCGACTCCTGTCGTCTGCTGGTGGTGGATCGCAAGGGCTCCCAGGCGGGAACGCCGCTGGAGCACGGCGGCACCGTTGAGCACCGCATCTTCCGCGACATCATCGACTATATCGAGCCGGGCGATGTACTCGTCATCAACAAGACGCGCGTGATGCCGGCCCGCCTGATTGGTCGCAAAGCCGGCTCGGGTGGCGTGGTCGAGACGCTGCTGCTCAAGCGCCGCGAGGATGTTGACCCGCTGGGCCATGTTTGGGAGTGTCTGGTCAAGCCGGGCAAGCGTCTGAAGCCCGGTGCTCAGATTGAGTATCGCGCCGGTGGCGCCCATGCGCCCGAGGGCGCGCCCGTGGTGCTGACGGCCGAGGTCATCGACTTTGTCACCGATAGCCGTGGCGGCCGTCTGGTGCGCTTTGAGCCGGCCGGTTGCAATGCTGCCGGCGAGCCGCGCACGCTCGACGAGGCCATCCACGCCGCCGGTCACGTGCCTCTGCCGCCCTACATTACCGATTACGAAGGCGATCCCGAGAAGTACCAGACCGTCTACGCCATGAAGGAGGAGCCCTCGGCTGCCGCTCCCACGGCGGGTTTGCACTTTACCCCCGAGCTTATGGCCGCTATCGAGGCCAAGGGTGCCAAGTTTGCTGCCGTCGAGCTCGAAGTGGGCATTGATACTTTCCGCCTGGTGGAGGAGGACGACCCTACGCAGCATGTGATGCACACCGAGCGCTACCACGTGTCGCAGGAGGTGGTCGACGCCGTGCATAAGGCTAAGGCCGAGGGGCATCGCGTGATCGCTGTCGGTACCACGGCGGTGCGCTCGCTCGAGAGCGCGTTTGACGCGGACGCGCCGGTGTCCGATCCGGCTGTGACGGCGCGCTATTTTGAGGGCCGTGAGGACGGCGCCGACACGCTCGGCCGCGGTGACATCGTGGTGCGCGAGAACGCGACGACGCAGCTCTACCTCATGCCTGGCTCGACCTATCACGTGGTCGACGCGCTGATCACGAACTTCCACGTGCCGCGCTCCACGCTCATGATGCTCGTAAGCGCGCTTGCCTCCCGCGACCAGATCATGGATGCCTACGCCGCCGCCATCGAGGAGCGCTACCGCTTCTTCAGCTTTGGCGACGCAATGCTCATTTGTTAGTTACGCGGTTCTACGAACCGCGTAACGGCTCGACGCTGCAAACGCCCCTAAGCGGCAATCTGACGTTCAATCGTCGGGCATGACC
>CABRFG010000054.1 GCA_902470095.1 uncultured Collinsella sp. | reverse complement strand
GGACTTGCAGCGACGGACCTCAGGACGCTCTTACACCACGTCTGCGCGCGCCACCTTTACAGGGGGTTAGATAAATTGATTTTGAGCCCATTTTCGCTCAGAGCAGTCCGAAAAATATGACACCTCTTTTGCAACAGTACTCATATTTGGCATTTTTTGAACACGGGGTCCAAAACCATGCCCCAAAACACAAAAGGAGGGGCCTCGTAAGGCCCCTCCTTAGGAAAGGGAATCGATTTATTCCACAGCCGCAGATTAATCCTAGCCGCTACTCCATCATGTCGAGGACGGAGGGGCGCAGCTCGCTCTCGGCAGCCTCGGGATCGGTCTCGCGCAGGCGGTTGATGTAGCGGTTGTACCACATCACGGCAAGGCCTAGGAAGACAACCACACCGCCAACGTTGTAGACCAGCGTCAGCCACAGCGGCTGATCGAGCGGAATGGTGCCGCAGACAAGCACGAAGCAGAAGACCACAAGCAGGAATGCGGCAACGACCAGGCCAAAGCTGCGCGAGCCCATGCGGAAGCCACGGGGAGCAGCGTCGAAGTTCTTGCGCAGCATAAAGTAGGCAAGCAAAATCAGCAGCGGCGGGAGCAGAGCGGTGGCAGCAGTCATGTTGGTGACGATCATGAGCAGGTCGTCGAGGTTACCGGAGCCCAAAGCAGGGATGATCAGGATGGGGACGACGATGGCGAACTGCAGCCAAGCGGCGCGGGCAGGAATGCCATGCTCGTTGAGCTCGACGATCTTGCTACCAAAGACGCCCTTGGGGATCTCGGTGAAGAAGACCTTGATGGGAGCGGAGGTCCACATCATGAGGGAACCCAGCGTAGCAGCGAGAAGGATCAGGCCGATGACGCGCGTGGACACTTCCATGGGAATGCCAAAGTGGGCAAAGACAGCGCCGAACACGTCGAAGATGCCGGTGGAGATGGCAACGCTGCCCTCGGGGATGAACAGGTTAACCAGCAGCGAAGCGCCTGCATACAGAAGGCCGATGGTCAGGCCGGCGATAACGACGGTGCGCACGAAGGCCTTGACGCCACCCTTAAGGTCGTTAAGGAACACGCCGACAGACTCAGCGCCGCCAACGCCCTGGATGATCCAGGCAAGCGTACCGAAGAAGCCCCACATAGTGGCGAAGTTGCTCATGTCGGGAGCCATGTTGGCGGGCGTGGGAGCCGTAGCGAACTCGACGCCGCCAAGGGCAGCAGCCAGGGACAGCAGGATGAACACGGCAGTCAGGCCGAGAGCCGCGGTCGAACCGAAGGAGGAAATAGAGCCGATCCACTTAGCGCCCTTGGTCGAAACCCACGTGGCGATAGCAAAGACGACGATCTCGATAATGGTGATCCACAGCTGCGAAAGCTCGGCATTGGCACCAAAGAACACGTAGCTCGCGTAAATGATGACATTGGGCAGTACGGACGCAAAGTAGAACAGGTTGACGAACCAGTAGCTAAATGCCGTCAGGAACGCCCAGCGACCACCCATCGAGGTCTTAACCCATGCGTACACGCCAGACTCGGAGTCCTTGTTGAGGCCGACGAACTCGGCGGTAACCAGGGTATAGGGGACAAAGTACAAAAGCGTGGCGAAGAAGAACGACGGCGCAGCTGCCAAGCCGATGGCCGCGTTGTTGTTGATGATGTTCTTGATACCGAACACGGCGGCGACCGTCATGCCCAGCAGAGCGAACGAACCGATCGTTCCTCGTTTTTCAGAGCTCATAAGCCCTCCCAATCATCTATTAAATGTCATCTAAAACCGTCCGACCTGCAAGCGCAAACACGGACGGCGCACCTGCTAAGGGGAATGGGGAAAAGGGAGTCAACAAAGCCATCCCCCTTAACGGCGCGAAGCAAACGTCCAAACGGACGAATACTACTTGTTGGGGAAGGAATAACCTTCGACCGTCACGTGCAGTACCACGACGCGGGGATCCGAAGCCTCGGCAATAACACGGTAAGCCTCGTCGATCTCGACGACGGCAACGCCGCCGGCGGGAATCGTCACGGTCTCCCCCGCACCCTCAAAGCGCTCGCGATCATCGATATCGCTGTAAGCGCGGGTGCAGGTGAGGCCTGCCTTGGGGGCAACCTCGACGGTCAGGTCGCCGTCGAGCGGAGCGAGCACGGCATGGTAGCGACGGTGACCGACCAGATCGGCGGTTGCGACCTCGCGGGCATAGACCCACCAGTACACCAACGAGTCGCCGATGGAGTACGCCACGTCGTGCTGCAGGTCGGCAACGCCATCGAGCGCCTGGCCGGTGCGCATCCACTTCTTGACGGACTTCATCTGGGCGTCGAAATCGGCGCGCGAGTTAAAGACATGCATGGCTTATGCCTCCTTAATGGGTGCCAGCGTCTGAGCCAGATCGGCAGACGTCAGCGGTCGCAGGGACACCTCAAAGCTGAAGCTCTCAAAACGGGTGCGATAGGAATCGAGCACCTCGGAACCCCAAGAGTTCGAGCCAAGGCCGAGTAACTGGTCGTTGATGTTGACCGTGACTGTATCGCCCGGAACAAGGTCGTAGACGTGCTTGGCGTTATCGATGGACTCGCAGCTATAGGGCCATGCCGAGAACGAGAACGGGTTGGAAGCGGCGTCGCTCGGACGTGTCACGACCAGACCGTCACCGTGGCTAGAGCGCAGGGCAACCCAGCGGGTACCCTCGTGGTTGGCGCAGTCCTGAGGCATAACGTAGGGCGTGAACATATCGTCGACCGTGGTGCGGTAATGACCGACCGGGTTGGCGCGCAGCGAGTCCGGATAGTTCTCGCCCGGGCCGTGGCCATACCACTCGACGGCGCGATCGCAACCGGGGACCTCGAAGGAGATACCGATGCGCGGGATGATGTCCGAATAGTCACCGTAGGGCTCGCCGGAAACCTTGAGGTCGACACGACCGCTCGGAAGCACGGTGTAGACGAGCTCGACGCGCATGCCGAACGCGCGGACGGGAGGAGCGATACGCTGGCTCACGGTCACGACGACCGCATTGCCATCCTGCTTCCAAGAAACCTTGCGGGTAGACGTCTGCATCACATCGATGAAGTTGTCCTTCCACAGTGAGTCATACTCCTGCGCATGGTTATCGACGAGCGGATGCCAAAAACCAACCTGGGGACCAGAGGCCATGACGTCGCGGCCGGATGCCTTCCACTCGCTCACGGTACCGTTGACCTTGCTGAAGGTCAGCTCACCGTTGAGGGAGTGAATGCGGATTTCCTGCTCGGTCTCCTCGACCGTAAGCTCAGGACGAGTGGGAGCCGCGATGGCTGGCGCCGGATGGTTGGCGATGGCAAACTGGCTTGCACCCAGTTGGAACATCGGCTCGCACCAGACGTGAGCGGCCATGGTGTAGGCGTGCACGGTCAGCAGGGTCTCCCCCACTGCGGCCTCGCGAATCACCAGCGGCAGCTGGACGGACTCGCCGGGGGCAACCGCACCGGGCATGAGCGTCTTGCGGCACACAACGTCGCCGTCCACCAGGGTCTCGGCCGACAGGCAGACATCCTCGAGGGTGGTAAACCAACGCTTGTTGGTGACGGTCAGCTCGCCTGCCTCGGCGTCATAAGCCATGCGAATCGGGCAGATGACCTGACCATACTCAGTGAGGCCCGGACTCGGCTGCTGCCAGGGGAACACCATGCCATCGATGCAGAAGTTGCTGTTGTTGGGGTAATCGCCGTTGTCGCCACCATACATATCGTAGGCAACGCCGTCCTCGGTCACAGCAGCCAAACCGTGGTCGCACCATTCCCAGATAAACTGGCCTTGGATGCAATCCCAGCGATCGAAGACCTCCTGGTACTCGGACAGGCCTCCGGGGCCATTGCCCATGGAGTGACCGTACTCGCAGTTGATGCGCGGCTTGGGGAACGGATGCTCGCCAAAGTCGTTCATCTGCGACACACGGGAGTACATGGTGGAAATGACGTCGACGGTATCGGCGTTGCGGTCCTCCTCGTAATGGACCGGGCGACCATCGAGCTCGTGAGCCTTGGCGTACATCGCGCGGATGTTGCAGCCATAGCCGCTCTCGTTGCCCATCGACCACATAATGATGCAGGCGTGGTTGCGCTCCTGCATCACCAGGCGCTCAATGCGGTCGACGTAGGCCGGCTCCCATGCCGGGTCGTCGGTGACCAGGGCGATATTGCCGATATTCTCGAAGCCATGGCTCTCCATATCGGTCTCGGCGACCAGCATGATACCGTATTCGTCGCACAGCTCGTAAAAGCGCGGGTCGTTGGCGTAGTGGGACGTGCGCACCGCGTTGATGTTGTGCTGCTTCATGAGCTCCAGGTCGCGGCGCATGCGATCGAGGCCCACGGCGCGGCCCTTGTGATCGTCGTGATCGTGGCGGTTGACGCCATGCATCTTAAAGTAGGTGCCGTTGAGGTAGATATGATTGCCCTCGACCGTCACCTCGGCAAGGCCCTGGCGATGCGTGACGTACTCGCTGACCTGGTCACCGTCGTAGACCTCAAACGTAAGGTCATAGAGGAAGGGGTCCTCGGGATTCCAGAAGTGGGCATCGGTCACGCTGCACTCGGCATGGCCGTCGACGCACTCACCTGTAGCCACCACGTTCTCGCCATCGCCGAGTGTAAACACGACGCGGGAAGCGCCCTCGGCCACCGTATCGAGCGTGATCAGAGCGGCATCGCCCTCGCGGTGCGTGCGGAACCTAAAGTCGACCAGGTGCGCGGCGGGACGCTGCATAAGGTACACATCGCGGAAGATGCCCGAGGCCCACCACATGTCCTGGTCCTCGATATAGCTACCATCGCTGTACTGCAGAACCTTGACCGCAAACAGGTTGTCGCCCTCGACAAGCGCGTCGGTCACGTCGAACTCGGCAGACAGGCGCGAGCCCTTGGTCATGCCGATAAACTTGCCGTTGACGTACAGCTCGCCATAGCTCTCGATACCGTCAAAGCGAATGATCTCGCGAGCGCCGGCAGGCACGGCGGGAAGATTGACGATGCGCTGGTACACGCCCGTGGGATCGTCAGAGGGAACGAACGGCTGATCCACCGGGAACGGGAAACCCTCGTCGGTGTAGGCAAGGTTGCCATAGCCGTCTACCTGCCACAGGTGCGGAACCTCCACGTGATCCCACTCGGGCTCGTACGTGGAAAGCTCCTCGTTAGAGACGGCAGCAGGCCCCTCAAAGAGGCGGAACTGCCACGAGCCGGACAGCTGGACAAACCCGCGCGACAGCTCGCGGCTGTACGTAGCGGCGAGATCGGCGGTCTCGTAACCCATGAAGTACGCATGGGGTGCCAGGCGGTTCCTGTGGGTGAGCGCTTGGTTTTCCCAATCGTTAATGGCGTCCATGGTGATGCTCCTTCGTCATCGTAGTGATTCTTGTGCAACCGGTTGTCCTTATCTTACGGTCGATGCAAAAAACTGTGCAACCGGTTGTCCGCTGAACGGTCGATTTGGTCGGGTTAACGGTGCAACCGGTTGTACAACCGGGACACTTATGTCACCCTGAGTATCGACACTCAGCGCAAGACATCGTTCTTAAGCTCGTAGGCAACCACCACGCCCGCTGATATCTCACCCACACGAGACGTATTCGATTGTGGCTTGGTTGCAAAACGACACCGGTCACCGGATATCATGAACGCTGTTCAGGCGCACTATAGTAAGCTGTATCCGCACCAGCCCGTATCAGCGACAACATCGACCGCATTCTCCAGGAGACGCCATGACCCAACCAGTTCGCACCGCACCTACGCTTGCCGAGGTTGCCGCAGCTGCTGGCGTGTCGCGCTCCACGGCATCGCGCGCTCTCAACGATTCGCCCCGCATTAGCGAGGAAACCAAAAAGCGCGTCCGCGCGGCGGCCAAGGAAGTCAATTTTGTCCCCAACGCTCGTGGCCGAGCGCTCGCTGTCGGGCGCACGGAAATCATCGCCGTGCTCGTGACCGAGCCCCTGAGTGAACTCTTCAGCGACCCCACCTATAGCGAGTTTTTGAGCGGCATTACCGAGGAACTGTCGGAGTCGTCCTATCTGCCCGTTATCTTGCAGGCGTCTTCCACGCATGAGCGCAACCGCGCACGCGAGCACTTTGAGCGCCGCTCGTTCGACGCCGTAATCGACGTCTCCCCCTACAAGGGCAGCGAGCTGCTTGAGGTGCTGCGCGAGCTGGGCGTACCCACCGTGTTGTGCGGCCAGCTCGAGGGCCACCCCTATCGCGATGTGTTCTCGACAGTCTACTCTGACGACGAAGAGGGCGGACGCTTTGCGGCACTCGCCATGAAGGAACGCGGGCGCAAAGATATCGTCGCCGTGTTGGGACCGCAAGACAACCCCGCTGTTGTCGACCGCCTGCGCGGCTACCGTGCCGTCTTGGGCGAAGACCTCCCAGACGCAAACGTTATCTATACCGGCTGGAACAACGGAGACGGCTATCAGGCCATGCACCAGATCCTCGCGCGCGAGATTGCTTTCGATGGCGTGCTCTGCGGATCGGACCGTATCGCGGCTGGCGTCATCACCGCACTCAACGAGGCAGGCCAATCCGTTCCGGCGGACGTTTCTGTCGTCGGCTTCGACGATCACGAAATTGCGGCGCGCTGCGTCCCCGCGCTCACGACCGTCCGCCAGCCCCTGCGCGAAGAAGGCCACATGGCCGCCAACATTGCGCTCGACATGATCAAAGGTGCCGAGCCTACCACCTCCGTGATGCACATGCAGCTGATCCGGAGAGACTCGCTATAAGAAACTGGGACAGGCTTTCCGCCAGACAGCTGTTGCGGAAAGCCTATCCCGTTTTGAGCGCTCATTCTGGGGCAAAGTTTCCGTTAGACAGCTCAACCGGAAACTTTGCCCCATTAATTTGCCGAATTCTGGGTCGCGCTTTCCGCGACGCCCGGTCATCCCAAGCCCTCACAATCTCGGCGCATAAAAAACGAGGGAAGGCACACGTCCTTCCCTCGTTGCAAGCAATATGTAGCCGCATGCCTACATCAGGCGCAGGCTGACGTCCTTGAGCTGGGCGCCGGAAACGGCACTCGGAGCGCCCGACATGAGGTCGGAGCCGCTGGCCGTCTTGGGGAACGCCATGACGTCGCGGATGGAGTCGGAGCCGGTGAGCAGCATGCACACGCGGTCCAGACCCAGAGCGAAACCGCCCATCGGGGGCGCGCCAAACTTGAGGGCCTCCATGAGGAAGCCGAACTGCGACTCGGCGCGCTCCTCGGTAAAGCCCAGGAGCTTGAGCATGGACATCTGCATCTCGGCGTTGTGGATACGCATACCGCCGCCACCGGCCTCAAAGCCGTCCATGACAAAGTCGTAGGTGCACGAACCGGCTGCCAGCGGATCGGCCTCGATCTTGGCGATGTCGGTCTCGGTCGGCAGAGTGAAGGGCTGGTGCTCGGCAGCATAGGCCTTGCGGTCCTCATCCCAGTGGAACAGCGGGAAGTTGACGACCCACAGGAAGTCGTGACCCTCGCGCTTGATCTCGAGTGCGTTGGCCATGTGAGAACGCATGCCGCCCAGGATCTCGTCGGAGAGCAGGCGCGGGCCGGCGGCGAACATCACAAGGTCGCCGGGCTCGACGTCCATGCGCTCGCGCAGAGCCGCCATCTCCTCGTCCGAGAAGAACTTGACGATGGGGCTGTTGATGGAGCCGTCCTCGCGAAAGGCGATCCAGGCCAGGCCCTTGGCGCCAAACGTGGAAGCCACCCCGGCGAGCTTATCGATCTTGGCACGTGCCCAGGCACCGGCGCCCTTGGCGTTGATGGCCTTGACGACAGAGCCCTCCTCATTTGCGGCGGTCGCGAAGACCTTGAACTTGGAGTTGGCAAAGATGTCGGTCAGGTCGACCAGGTGCATGCCATAGCGGGTATCGGGCTTGTCGGAGCCATAGGTGTCCATGGCATCCCAGTAGTTCATGCGACGCAGCGGCGTGGGCATCTCGACACCCATGCGGCCGAAGGCATCGGCAAGAACCTCTTCGAGCGCGCTCATGACATCGTTCTGGTCCACGAAGGACATCTCGATATCGACCTGGGTGAACTCGGGTTGACGGTCGGCACGCAGGTCCTCGTCGCGAAAGCACTTGGCAACCTGGTAGTAGCGCTCGACGCCACCGACCATAAGCAGCTGCTTCAGAAGCTGCGGGGACTGCGGCAGGGCGTAGAAGTTGCCCGGCTGGATGCGGCTGGGAACGATAAAGTCGCGGGCGCCCTCGGGCGTGGACTTGAACAGGGAGGGCGTCTCGACCTCCATGAACTCACGGTTGTGCAGCGCTTCGCGAATGGCAAAGGTAAAGTCGGAGCGCAGCTTGAGGTTGGCCATCATCTCGGGACGACGGAGGTCCAGATAGCGATAGCGTAGACGGGTGTCCTCGCTGGTTTCGATGCCGTCCTCGATCTGGAACGGCGGAGTGACGGACGTGTTGAGCACCTCGGCGTGGTCGGTCAGGACCTCGATCTCGCCGGTCGCGAGCTTGGCGTTGGTGGTCTCCTCGCCACGGGAGCGCACGACGCCGTGGATCTTGATGGGCCACTCGGGACGCATGGTCTCGGCGATCTTAAATGCGTCGCCGTCAGAGTGCTCGGGGTCGAAGGTGAGCTGCGTGATGCCCTCGCGGTCACGAAGGTCGCAGAAAATAAGGCCGCCGTGGTCACGGCGACGGCTCACCCAACCGGTGAGGGTGACCTCTTCGCCCACGTTCTCGCGGCGAAGCTCGCCACAGGTACGGGTGTGCATGGAATGCTCGTCGATGGGACGGGTCTGGCTCATACCAGTGATCCTCCTTTATGGATCTGTGCCGCCCCGTGTCGTTCCGGGCGGCGTCGTACAGATTTGCCCAGCCTGCGTAAACCGCGCAGCCAGACATGGCGTTCTATCTTATCGCACCTGTGTCGATGTGCCGCGGAAAAGTAGTTCTCGCCCAAAGACTTGACGGAGACGAAACAATTGACGCACCGCGGCACCTGCCCGTGCTCGTCACGTGCGACAATGTGCCCCAATACAACTGCACTCGGAAAGGCCCGCCATGACTGCACGCCTCATCGTTATGGATATCGACTCCACGCTCATCAACCAGGAGGTCATCGACCTGTTGGGCGAGGAGGCCGGCGTGGGCGAGCAGGTGGCACAGATCACCGAACGCGCCATGCGCGGCGAGCTCGACTTTAAGCAGGCACTCGAGGAGCGCGTGGGGCTGCTCGCCGACCTGGACGAGAGCGTGTTCGAGCGCACCTTTGAGCGCGTGACATTTACCCCCGGCGCGTTGGAGCTTGTGCGCTCGGCACACAGCAAGGGCTGGAAGGTCGGCGTGGTGAGCGGCGGCTTCCACGAGGTCGCTGACAAGATCGTGGCTGCCGCGGGTATCGACTTTTGCCTGGCCAACCGCCTGGAAGTCGTGGACGGCAAGCTCACCGGTAAGTTGGCTGCCGACATTGTGACCAAGGAGTCCAAGCTCATCCAGCTGCTGGATTGGGCGGTTGAGTGCGGCGTCGATATGGCACACACGGTCGCTATTGGCGACGGCGCCAACGACATCCCCATGATCCAGGCCGCGGGCACTGGTATCGCGTTTTGCGCCAAGCCCAAGACGCGCGAAGCCGCCCCGTTTGCCATCGACGAGCGCAACCTGATGCTCGCCATGGACATCATCCTGCGCGACTAGTAAGTTCGCCCAACAATCAAATCAACTCCGCTATATCTAGTTTCCGAACGATTTTGTTCTAATGTTCGGAAACTATCTTTCTCGTGCTAGACTTTGCACCGTCGAAAGGAACATATATGGATAAGCGAGATCTTGAGCAGTTGCTGAGCGATGTTGCCGGCGGAGCAGTCACCCCGGCTGTCGCCCTTACGCGCATCCAGACGGCGCCGACCGCCGATCTGGGTTTTGCGCAGCTCGATCTTTCGCGCGGGGTGCGCCAGGGAGCCGGCGAGGTTGTCTACGGCGCCGGTAAAACCGCCGAGCAGGTTGCCGCCATTATCGAAGCGCTGCGCGATGCCGGCCAGGAGCGCATCCTGGTCACACGCCTGGACGTCGAAAAAGCAGCCCACACCTCGGAGCTCCTCGGCAACGGCATCGACCTGGGATATGTCCCGGACGCCCAGCTCGCCCTCGTGGGCGGCAAGCCCTCCCCTACCGGCAACGGACGCATCGTTGTCGCCTGCGCCGGTACGAGCGACCTGCCCGTCGCCGAGGAAGCCGCATTGACGGCCGAATTCTATGGCAACGAGGTCGACCGCCTCTACGACGTGGGTGTCGCCGGCCTGCACCGTCTGCTCGCGCATGCCGAGGAGCTTGCCCAGGCACAGGTGGTCATCGCCATTGCCGGCATGGAGGGCGCACTGGCGAGCGTTGTCGGCGGCCTGGTGAGCTGTCCGGTCATCGCCGTTCCCACCAGCGTGGGTTACGGCGCGAGCTTTGGTGGCGTAGCCGCGCTGCTCGCCATGCTCAACTCCTGCGCCAGCGGCGTTTCGGTCGTCAATATCGACAACGGCTTTGGCGCCGCCTACCAGGCAAGTCTTATCAATCATCTAAGCGCCGGCACGCCTCGCGCCCGTTAAGGAGCATTTCATGTCTAACCATCAGCACACGCTTATCATCGACGGCACCTCGGGCATCAGCGGCGACATGACCGTCGCGGCCCTGCTCGACTTGGGCGCCAGCGAGGAGCACCTGCGCGAACAGCTCGCCACGCTGCCGGTCTACGGCTTTGAGATTGCCGTTACGCGCGTAAACAAGCATGGCATCGACGCCTGCGACTTTGACGTTCAGCTGGCAGAGGAGCTAGAGAACCACGACCACGATATGGCCTGGCTCTACGGCAACGAAGCAGCTACCGAGCACACGCACGAGCATGAGCACCACCGTCATGACCATGTCGAGCACGAACACGAGCACTGCCACGAGCATGGCCACGAGGACCATCATCACGCCCACCACCATCACCACCGTTCTTTGGCGGACGTCACCGCCATCATCGACGGCTCACAGCTAAGCGATGGCGCCAAGCGTCGCGCCCTTGCCATTTTTTCCGTACTCGCTGCTGCCGAGGCCAAGGCTCACGGCAAAACGCCCGACACCGTCCTGTTTCACGAGGTGGGCGCCGTCGACTCCATTGTCGACGTCTGCTCTGTCGCCATCTGCCTCGACGACCTGGGTATTGAGGACATCGTGGTCGAGTCGCTTTCCGAGGGCCACGGCACCATTCGCTGCGCCCACGGCCTCATGCCCATTCCCGTCCCCGCTGTCGTCAACCTGTGCCAGGCGGGCAATATCGCCCTCACGCCTGCACCGGTCGCCGGCGAGCTCGTGACGCCCACGGGCGCCGCCATCGTCACTGCTCTGCGCACGTCCGACCAACTGCCCTCACGCTACCGCATCGAAGCCGTCGGCTACGGCGCCGGCAAGCGCCCCTACGAGGGCTGCTCCGGGACGCTCCGCTGTCTGCTCGTTGACGCGGACGCATAGCCATGGATGCCCGCAAGGCCAAAAGCCGCGCCGCGATCGTCGCGGCGTTCTCCGAGCTGCTGCGCGAAGAGGACTACGGCAAGATCACCGTCGGCGACATCATTGCTCGCGCCCATGTGGGTCGGGCCACGTTCTACGGCCTCTTCAAGAGCAAAGATGACCTGCTCGCTGAGCTCGTGCGCGACATCTGCACCCATGCCCTCGACGATGACGGTACGCCCCTCGATGACCCGCTCGTACAGGTCGAGCATATCCTCAACAACCTCTGGGAGCGCCGCCAGGGCGTTCGAGCCCTCGTAGCCGGCGCCGGCTCACGCGTCTTCGCCGACTGCCTCCGCAAGACCATCATGTCACGAGCAGCCGAAACCTTTCCCACCGACCCAAACGGCCCCGCCGCCACCATGGACCGCAGCTTCCTACTACACCACATAGCCTCAAGCTTCGTAGGAATGGTCCAATGGTGGGCCTGGCACAACTTCCAAGCCCCAAAAGAGGACGTAGCCAAAGACTATCTATCAGCCATAAAGCCCCTCTTCAGATAGACGCCTCCTCCCAAGGCGTCATCCCTTCCCAAAGTATCGTCCTCATCTCAACGCCCCCAACAGCAAAACGCCCCTCACATCCAAATTCAGATATATGTTGGGTTGCTTGTTCCAACGCGACTAAAATCCCGCAGCCGCCCGCATGGGGTAACTTCCCAGCGCATTCCGCAGGACGCAAAAAGGCTCGCCGCACGAAGTGCGCAGCGAGCCTTTTTGCATGTCCGAGGACGCGCTGGGAAGTTACCCCATGCGGGCGGCGGACAACTATGTAGCCTCAGACTAGAACATGCCCAAGAAACCGTGCACAAACAGAGCGGCCAGAGCGGCACCGATAAACGGTGCGATGCCAGGAACAAGCAGGCCGTACTTCCAGTTGTTGTCAGCCTTGTTCTTAATCGGCAGCACCTGATAGGCCATGCGAGGACCAAGGTCACGAGCCTGGTTCATGGCGAAGCCGGTGATGCCGCCCATGCCCATGCCAACAGCCCAAACGATCAGACCGACGCAGATAGCGAGCATCAGAACGTTCTCGCCGGCGCGGCTAGCAGCAGCAAGGATGGCGCTGATGAACACGAAGGTGCAGATAGCCTCGCAGAAGAAGTTGCGGGCATAGTTGGTGCCCTCGGTGGTGGGGTTGGTCGAGAAGATGTTGCGCTGGGCAACGGGGTCGACGACGCCCTCGGAAGCCTTGAACTCATCGGCATACATAAGCCAAGCGATTACGGCGCCCACAAAGCCGCCGAGCATATCGGCAATCATGAAGGGGATGCAGCTGCTCCACGGCACCAGGCCTACGATGCACTGGGCAAGCACCATGGCCGGGTTCATGCACACGGCGCCGCCAAAGACAAACAGGCAGACCGAGATGCCAAAGGACCAGGTGGTGATGGCAAACATATGGCCGGAACCCTGATACTTGGTGCCCTTGAGCACGGTATCGCAGTGCACGCCCACGCCAAAGATGATCATGAGGGCCGTTGCGCCGAATTCGCAGATGAGTTTGGTAAGCATAAAACCTTATCTTTCTTGTCGGTTATAAACGATTCGTTTAGGCCACGCACTAGTGCTGTGCGACGACAACGCCCAGGCCATCGGGAATGACGGCCACCTTGGCATCGGCACCCTTCATCTCAAAGGCGAGCTTGAGCGCCTCCTCGATAGTGTTGACCGGCGTCATGTGCATATCCTTGAGCATCTGGTGATCGCACAGGTCGGTGACCATGATCACAGGGTGATGCGCCAGGATGCGGGCAAAGATCTGGCTCGTCCACTGGTCGGGCAGGGTCTCGTCCTTAGGACGGTCGATGCAGGCGCGCTCAAACTCTGCCGGATCGTTGTCGGCGATGTTGTGATAGAAGCCCTCGCCACCGTGACCGTCGGCACAACCGGCAACGTCGATGATCACACCGCCCTCGGGAAGCGTGGCCTCGGCAGAGCACATGCCCTTCACGGCCTGGTAGATGTTCTGGTCGAGCGGGTAGCCGCCGTTGGTGGTGATGGCGATCTCGCACTCGACGGGCTCAACGCCGGCAAGGCTCTTCACGAACTCGCAGCCAGCCTCGTGTGCCTTGTGAATGTCGCCGGCAAAGGAGCCGATGACCTCGTGCTTACCGTTGAGCACCACGTTCAGCACAAAGGCAAGGTGAGCCATCTCGGCAGCGGCAAACATGTCCTCGCTCACGTGGTTGTGGCACAGGTTGCCAGCACGCGAATGGGAATCGTTCACAAACTGACCGTTGTGGTTGTACATGATGGTCTTGTAGCTGGCGATGCCAGGCAGGACGGACTTGCGGCTACCAGAGAAACCAGCAAAGAAGTGCGGCTCAATAAAGCCCTCGGCAAGCAGCAGATCGCAATCGACGGCAATCTTGTTGATGATGCACTCGCCGCCAGAAGGCAGGGTGCCGATCTTTTTCATCATGCTGTCGTCAGTCGCGACGTGCATAACGATTTCCTCGTTGGCAACGATCTCCTCGCCGTACTTGTTGACGAGCTCCTCGTGCGTCGACGGACGATGCATACCCGTAGCAACCAGAATGCGAACGCGCGCCTCAGGCGCAGCGGAGTGGATGTGATGCAGCAGAATAGGCATGGTCACACGCGAGGGAACGGGACGCGTATGGTCGGAGCTAATGATGACAATGTCCTTCTTGCCAGCGCAAAGCTCCTCGAGCGAAGGCGAGCCATAAGGGTTGGCAAGTGACTCCTCTACCAGCTCTTCCTGCGACTTCGTGGTCTTAAACTCGTTTTGATGACCCTCCATCACACCAGCGAAGTTCTTATCCTCGAGCTCTAGATGCAACGTCTTGTGGTCAAACGGTAGTTCACATTCAAACAATGACGAGCGCCCTCTTCCTTTCAACTGACACACTAGATAAACCGTTGGAAGGATACGCCGCTCACCGAAAAACGCCACCGTCCACCGACTCATTAACACAACGTTCATATTTGACCCACAACAAAACGGCCGCAATCCCAAACGGGACCGCGGCCGCTACAGTCGTAAGGCGAGAAGCGCGCCATTCTTCTCCTCAGCTTTAATCCCAGAAGACCGAGGACGAAGGGACCCGATGGGTCTCCCTCTGAATGCATTCCGCAGCACGAAGCCCCCTTATCCGCAGCTCCGAAGGAGCAGGATAAGGGGGCTTCAAGTGCGAGGACGCATTCAGAGGGAGACCCATCGGGTCCCGGTGAGAGCCGCAGGGCTATCGATTACCCCGTGTTTTGCAGTCCTGCCGAGACGCCGGTCACAGTCGAAAGAATCAGGCTCATGTACTCGGCCTTCTTCTCCTCGGCCATCTCGTCCTGGTTCATACGCACCTCGCGAAGGGCGCGAACCTGGGCGATGGACAGGGCGTCGACATAGGGGTTACGCACGCGAACGGCGCAGCCGAGCACGCGGCGGCGCTGCAGCGGCCACTCGTCACCAACGATGGCAAGGACCCACTTACGCGTGAGCTGCATCTCGGTAAAGACCTTCTCGGACAGATCCTGGCGATCGCCCAGGTGCAGATACATCTTGGCGATGCGCTGGTCGGTCTTGGCGATCGACATCTCGATGTTGTCGATAAAGGTGCGGAAGAACGGCCACTCCTGGTAGGCAGCCTTAAGCTGGTCCAGATCGCCAAACTGCTCGCAGGCGGTACCCAGGCCGTACCAAGCGGCCAGATTGATGCGCGCCTGGCTCCAGCTGAAGATCCACGGAATGGTACGCAGGTCGTCGAGCGACTTGGCGCCGAGGCCACGCTTGGCCGGGCGGGAGCCGATCGGCAGCAGGCCGATTTCGGTCAGCGGCGTAACGATCGAGAACCACGGGGCAAAGCCGTCGGTGTTCAACAGGTCGAGGAAGCGGTTGTGCGCGGCCTCGTCGAGCTGAGCGGCCATGTCGGCATACTTCTCGGTCA
>CABRFG010000053.1 GCA_902470095.1 uncultured Collinsella sp. | reverse complement strand
CGACAACGACGTCCTTGCGGGTGTGCTCAATCTTGTCCAGACGCTTGGCCAAGGTGGCGAGCTCATTCTCCAGGTCCTGAACCTCGCGGTAGTCGGAGCCGTCGACGTGACGCTTTTTGGCAGCCTCGATAGCGTTGTTGGTCTGAATTTCGGTGGTGTTGAGATCGTCGAGCTCAATGTCCAGATCCTTGCGCTGGGCGTAGAGCTTGGTCATCTCGGACTTGAGCTTCACATAGGTCTTGCGCTTGGAAGCGAGCTCCTTGAGCTCCGGCATATTGGCAAGTTCGCTCTTGTTGCGGGCGAGCTCCAAATCGATCTGTTGCAGCTTGAGTAGCGTAGCGCCGGCGCTCATAAGTTCTCTCCTTTTGTCACAGTCCACCATTGGCAAGGGTTCAGTATTTTAATCGCATGACGGGGGTCGACCCCGGCGTCAACTGCAGAGTTCATCAATATACCAACGAACGGCTCTTCGGAGCGGTCGTGACCGAGCAAGATCACCGGCAGCCCGCGTAAGGCAAGGTCTTGCGTCACGTGGTAGCCCGCCTCGCCCGTCACGACAACGTCCGCGCCCGCGGCGATGGCGAGCTCTCCAAAGTCGCCCAGGGAGCCGCCCAAAATGGCGACGGTGCGGCACGGGCGATCGGCTTCGCCCCACACACGCGGGTCGCTGCCGAAGGCCGTGGCAGCACGGGTGGCAAGATCGCGCAGCGTGCACGGGTCGTTGGGCGTCGCAAGCGCGCCCAGGCCGGTGGCTTCGGGGTCGTCCACGTACTCCAGTGAGCTCACGGGTGCGGCACCCAGCAGCTTGCTCAGGCAGACACGGGCTTCGTGCGAACGGTCCAGGTTGGTGTGGAGCGATATGATGCTCACGCCGCAACGGGCCGCCTCGTAGAGCGCCGCGCTGCATTGGGGGCGTGTGGCATCCGCCGGACAAAAGGCCTCGGGCGCCTTGATGTATATGGGATGATGCGTCAGCAGCACGTTGGCACCGGCTTCTTGCGCGCGGCGAACATTAGCCTCGGTCGCATCGAGCGCGCAGGCAACACCGGTGATCTCAGCAGCGGGATCTCCCACGGAGAGCCCTACATGATCCCAGCTCTCGGCGTCCGCCTTGGGGTAGCGCGCCAGCAGCGCGCGTTCAAGCTCGGCGACGATCATGCAGCACCTACGATCGAGAGCAGCGTCTGGGCAAAGTCGTCCAGGTCAGCCGGGTCCACGCGGTCATCGAAGGAGATGCGCAGTGCGCCTAGCGCCTGCTCGCGACCGATGCCCATCGCGCTCAAAACATGGCTCGGGTCCATGCTGCCGCTCGAGCACGCCGAGCCTGCCGATACCTCAAAGCCGGCGGCGTCGAGCTTGACGATGAGCTCCTCGGAGTCCATGCCGTCGACGTAGATCGAAACCATACCCGGCAGACGATCGGCCTGTGCGTAGTCGCCCATGGTGGCATGAATACGCGGATGAGCCGTAAGCGTGGCGTAAAGCTTGTCGGATAAGGCCTGCAGCGTTGTGCGCTCCTTGGCAACATTCGGCAACAGCGCGGAGGCGGCAGCGGCAAAAGCCAGCTGTGTACGCAGGTCCTGCGTACCGGCACGTCGTCCGGCCTCCTGTCCTCCGCCAAAAATGCGCGGGCGCAGCGGCGTGCGGCTCTTAAGGTAGAGCGCGCCAGAGGCCACGGGGCCGCCAATCTTGTGTGCGGCAACGGTCATGGCGTCAACGCCCAGCTCGTGTACATCGAGCGGGATATGCAGATAACCCTGGATGGCGTCGGTATGGAACAGGGCGCCCGCGGCGTGCACGGCGGCGGCAAGCTCGCGGATGGGCTGCACCACACCGGTCTCGTTATTGGCAACCATAATGCTCACGAGCGCTACGTCATCGCCTAGCAAGTCGCTCAGCGCGGCGGGTTCGATGTAGCCCGCACGGCAGGGCTGTACCAGGTCCACGGTAAAGCCCGCGGCTCGCAGCAGCGGCAGGTTGTCCAGAATCGAATCGTGCTCGATGGCCGAAACGATTACACGATCGCGCTTGCGATCGCGCTGACGAGCGCCCTCGGCAAGACCGAGCAGCGCCAGCTGGTTGGCTTCGGTGCCGCCGTTGGTCAGTACAATCTCGGACGGGCGAACGCGTGCGCCAAAGCTGCGGGCGATCTCGCGACGGGCGACTTCCAGGCGTGCGCCGGCTTTGCGGCCAAGCGAGTGCAGCGAGTTGGGGTTGACGCCGGCAAGCTCGCTGTCGTCGTACTCGCGCTGCGCAAGGAGCGCCTCGGCGCGCATGGGCGTCGAGGCGGCGTAGTCAAGATTCACGGGTATGCGGTTTTGACCTGTGGTCATAAGGGTTTATGCCTCCTGTGCAGCCTCGTTGCCCAGCTTCTGCAGCAGCGCAACCTCAGCGGCGGGATCTTGGGACTTAAATACGGCGGAGCCGGCCACCAGGACATTTGCGCCGGCCTTGACGACCTCGGCAATGTTCTTGGAAGAGATGCCGCCGTCGACCTCGATGAGGGGCGAAACGCCGTGACGCTCACACATGGCCTTAAGCTCGTGGAGCTTATGCAAAGTGCCCGGGATAAAGCTCTGGCCGCCAAAGCCCGGGTTCACGCTCATGAGCAGCACCATGTCGACGACATCGATAATGCTTTCGAGCACGCACACGGGGGTGGCGGGGTTGAGCACCACGCCGGCCTTGACGCCGCGCTGCTGCAGATGCGTGAGCGTGCGGTGTAGGTGCGTGGAAGCCTCGTAGTGCACGGTGATCATGTCGGCACCGGCGTCGGCGTACCAATCGACCGTCTCGTCGGGGTTCGACACCATCAGGTGCGCGTCGACCGGTATATCGGTGGAGCGCTTGACGGCCTTAAGGATGTCAACGCCAAAGGTCAGGTTGCCGGTAAAGTGGCCGTCCATGACGTCGAAGTGCACGTAGTCGGCACCGGCGATCTTGTCGAACTCGCCCTTGAGGTTGGCCATGTCGGCCGAAAGGACGGACGGAGCGATTTTAATGGAACCCATGGTAGAAGCCTTTCTGCGTTAGTCGGTGAGTCCGTAGAACTCCTGAGAAGGGACGCGATCGGTAAGAATCTCGACTGCCCTATCCAAAGTAACACCGTTGTAGAGCGTTTGCTCCACGGCAAAGGTGAGCGGAATGTCTACGCCCAGTGAACGGGCGAGCTCGCTGACGCTGCGGGCCGCGACGGCGCCTTCGACCACCATATGCGTGCGCGTCTGGTACTCGTCGAGCGAAACGCCGTGGGCAAACTCGTAGCCAAAGGTACGGTTGCGCGAATGCTCCGAGGTGCAGGTGGCAATGAGGTCGCCCATGCCCGCGAGTCCCATGCAGGTCATAGCCTGCCCGCCGCGGGCATGCACCAGACGGCTGATCTCGGCCAGGCCGCGCGTCATGATAAGGGCGAGCGTATTGTCGCCCGCACCGGTGCCGGCGGAGATGCCACATACGATGGCGATGACGTTTTTCATGGCGCCGCAGACCTCGACACCGGTCATGTCTTGCGACAGATAGATGCGGAAGGCCGTGGACAGGAGCAGTTCCTTAAAGGTCTCCCCTATCTGCGGATCTTTGCTTGCGATGACGGCGGCAGAAAGTCCGCCGCGGCAGATTTCCTCAGCATGGTTGGGGCCCGAGAGCGCCGCTACGCGCGACTCGTTGCCGATCTCACTGGCGATGACCTCGCTCATGAGCAGGCCGGACTCGGGCTCAATGCCCTTGGTGAGGCAGAGCGCCGGGGTATCGACGGCGATACAGGGAGCGGCCTGGTGGCACACGCTGCGAAGGTGCGTAGATGGCACGGCAAAGATGATGGCCTCGGCACCGTCGAGCGCCTGCGCCAGGTCCGTCGTGGCGACGACGTTGCCGGGCAGCTTGTAGCCCACAAGGTAGCGGGGGTTGCGGTGCTCGCCGTTAATGCCGGAGGCCGTCTGCTCGCTGTGGGCCCACATGGTCACGCGCTCGGCCCGCGCGGCGGCAAGGCCCGCGACGGCGGTTCCCCAGGAGCCGGAGCCAATCAGCGCAACATTCATGACTCTCTCCTACTTATCGTCGGGCTCGGTGACGCGCTTGGTAAACGAGAGCTTGGACTCCTTACCCGTCATGAGCTTTTTGATGTTCGCACGATGGGCCCACACCACAGTAATGCCGATCAGCGCCATGCAAAACTTAAGTCCGAGGCTGCTGTACGGAAAGACCGCGCAGGCAGCGATGGGAAGACCGATGGCCGCGGCAAGCGAGCCCACCGACACAAACTTGGTGATGGCGACGGCCACGATAAACATGCCCAGCAGCGAAAGTCCGATGGGCCAGTACCAGGCGAGGATGACGCCCAGACCAACTGCGATGCCCTTGCCGCCATGGAAGTTGAGGTAGGGCGAGAAGATATGGCCCCACACGGCTGCCAGGCAGATGACGCCGAGCATCCAGTCGCCGGCGGCACCGGGGGCCATAATGCTCACGGGGAAGCCATAGCCCAAGTCGGCAATGAGCGGACGCGCGATAAGGACGCAGATGGCGCCCTTAAGGCAGTCGAGAAGCAGCGTGAGCGCGGCCACCTTGGGGCCGGCCACGCGCAGGGCGTTGGTGGTGCCGATGTTGCCGGAGCCCGCCTTGCGAATGTCCGTGTGGTTGAACACACGGCCCAGGATCAGGCCAAACGGAATCGCTCCGATAAAGAACGAGACCACGGCGCAGATGGCGGTCAGCAGAATCGGATTAAGCATCCTTTTGCTCCTTCTTCCTAAAGAAGAGTCGAATGGGCGTACCGGAAAAATCGAAGGTCGAGCGCATACGGTTCTCCACGTAGCGCTGATAGGTGTCGTTGACCAGATCGCTGTGGTTGACGAAGAAGGTGAACGTCGGCGGGTTGACGCCCGTCTGGGTCACGTAGTGCATGCGCAGGCGGCGCTTGCCGTCCACCACGGTATGACCGAACTCGCGCAGATCGGTGAGGAACGTGTTGAGGCGCGAGGTGCTGATCTTTTGCGAGCGCGTCTTCTCGGCGGCGTCGACCATCGCCCAGATCTTCTCAACGCTGCGGCCAGTGAGGGCAGAGATGCGCAGGTACTGGGCCCAGGGAGCCATGACGCCCAGACGGCGGTCGATGGTCTCCATGCAGGCCTCGCGCTTACGGTCGTCGTCGAGCAGATCCCACTTGTTGAGCAGCACAACGATGGCACAGCCGCGCTCGATGGCAAGACCCATGACCTTCTGGTCCTGTTCGGTAACGCCAACGGAGGCGTCGACGACGAGCAGCGCCACGTCGGCGCGGTCGATGGCGCGCAGGCCGCGGACCATGGAGTAGTACTCGATGTTCTCGTACACGGTACTCTTCTTGCGGATGCCCGCGGTGTCGACCATGCGGTAGTGCTTGCCGTTGCGCTCCACGACGGTGTCGATGGCGTCGCGCGTCGTGCCGGCAATGTTGGACACGATGGAGCGGTCGGCGCCCAGGATGCGGTTGAACAGCGAAGACTTACCGGCGTTGGGGCGGCCGATGATGGCGACGTTCAGCGCGTCGGGGAACTCATCGGCGACCTCGTCCTCTTCCTCGGGAAGCAGGGCCACGATGTCATCGAGCAGGTCGCCCGTGCCGTGGCCATGCAGGGCCGAGAGCGGCGTGGGCTCGCCGATGCCGAGCGAATAGAACTCCCAGATGCTGTCGTTCTCTCGATCGGGGTTGTCGAGCTTGTTCACCAGCAGAAAGACCGGCTTGTCGCAGCGCTTGAGCATGCGAGCGACCGACTCGTCCTCCTCGGTGACGCCGGTGCGGCCGTCGACCACAAACAGGATGACGGCGGCTTCCTCGGCGGCGGCGAGGGCCTGGTCGCGAATGGACGTGGCGAAGACGTCATCGCTCTTGAGCGGTTCGATGCCGCCCGTGTCGACGATGGTGAACTCGCGGCCGTTCCAATCGGCCGTGTGGTACGAGCGGTCGCGCGTGACGCCGCGGGACTCATGGACGATGGCGTCCGAGGTCTGGGCCAGGCGGTTAACGAGCGTGGACTTGCCCACGTTGGGGCGTCCGACGACGGCGACGATAGGTTTCATCTGCACTCCTTTAATGGGTAGGGTCAGTGGAAGTGTTAGAGTCGGCAGGCACAATGCCAAGGATGTGCTCCAGGGTATCGAGCAGCTCATGCGGCATGGTCGACACCACATGAACCTCGGCGCCGCGACTGGTAAGGCTTGCGAGTAAATCGTCACGATGATACTCGTCAAGCGTCATGCCGTCAGCGTTGAACATGAGCTTAGGCACAAAGAGCATAACCCCCGAGAGGTCCTGCGGCAGCTGCTCCAGAATGTCGCAGGCGACGATGAGGCCGGTCACGTCCACGTTGCCGCCAAAGTAGCGATTCTTGATGGCCGTGACGGTGCCGGCGAGCCCCCGCGGCGATTCCACGAAACGTGCCACGGTGTCGCGTGCGCTGGCGCCCGAGAGGCACAGCAGGTGCTGGCTGCGAGCGGCGATGGCCTCGCGGACGCGGGCCAGTCGCTCGGCATCGGCGGCAAGCACATCGTCCGTCTCGTCTAGGTATGAGCGGATCATGCCGATACCGTCGTAGTACTGCGGATAGCCGTCGTAAAAGTCCGCCTCGGGCGGATCGATGCCGGCGTCCAGGTAGAACTCGTCGCTCATCTGGAAGGTGTGGCGGCCAAAACGCTCGAAGGCGCGGTCCTGGTAGGGACGAATCATGGCAATGGTCTCGCGCGCCAGTTCGGGCTTGTCGCTGTATGACCAGCTAAAGCGGTTCTGATGCTTGGTAAAACCGAGCGGCACAATGCCCAGGCTTGTGATTTGCTCGTGCTCCTCGCAAAAGCGCAGGGTCTTTTCCAGCTCCTCGTCGTCGTTCATGCCGGGGCACAACACGATTTGCGCGTGAATCTCGATGCCGGCGGCCATGATGGCCTCGAGTACGTCCATGCCGCGCTGGGCGTTGCGGCCCATCATACGACGGCGGACGTCGGGGCTCACGGCATGGACCGACACGTTCATAGGGCTCATGTTGCGTTGGATGACGTTTTGCACGTCCTCGTCGGTGAGGTTCGTGAGCGTGACGAAGTTGCCCTGCAAAAAGCTCAGGCGGTAGTCGTCGTCGCGAATATAGAGCGTGGAGCGGCCGCCCTTGGGCAACATGGTCATAAAGCAGAACACGCAGGCGTTTACGCAGGTACGCATGCCGTCGAAGATGGGGCCATCGAACTCCAGGCCCCAGTCCTCGCCCGGGAAGCGGTCGAGCTCGACGGAGGTGACGGTGTTGTCGCGTGGGTCGAAAACCTCGAGGTCGACGGTATCATCGTCGGCCTCCCAGAGCCACACGATCATGTCGGTGAGCGCCTCGCCGTTGACCGTGAGCACGCGCATGCCCGGCTCGATACCCACATCCCATGCGGGCGACTCGGGACGCACGTTCTTAACGAGCGCGCCCTCACCCGGCTCGGGGTCGCGGCTGCGCCCGTAATCGGCCACCTCGGCAGCGTATGCGGGTACGGTCTGGTCCATGGTTAGCGGCAAAGCTCCTTGATGCGCGCGACGGCGCGTTCGATGTGTTCTTGTGGGGTGGAGGCTCCAGCGGTGATGCCGATGTGGCGCGCCTCGGCAAACCAAGCGGCCTGGAGCTCGGAAGCTTCCTCGATGTGATACGTGCGCTCGCAGGCGTCTGCGCAAATTTGCGCCAGGCGGCGGGTGTTGCCCGAGTTCTTGCCACCCACGACGACCATGCAGTCGCAGCGGTTGGCAAGTGTGGCTGCTGCCTGTTGACGCTCACTCGTGGCGGCGCAGATGGTGTTGATCACGCGCAGCTCCTGCACGCGCGGGGTGATGGCAGCCACGACCTCGGCGAGGTTCTGCGCGGTCTGGGTGGTCTGCACAACCAGGCCCACCTTGCCCTTGAGCGACAAAGCGTTGGCATCGGCGGCACAGCTCACGACCTGCGCATCATTGCCGGCGTGGCCTAGGATGCCCTCCACCTCGGGATGGCCCGGCTCACCCACGACCACCACGTGGTAGCCCTCGCGCACCAGGCGCTCGGCTGCCACGTGAACCTTCTTGACGTAAGGGCAGGTGGCGTCGATGACGTTAAGGCCACGCTCGCGAGCGGCATCGATGACCTGCGGCACCACACCGTGGGCGCGGATGATCACGGTGCCGGCTGCGGCATTATCCAGGTTCTCGGCCAAGCCAACGCCTGCCTCAGCGAGCTCGCGTACCACGATGGGGTTATGGATGAGCGGCCCCAGGGTGTGGACCTGAGCGCTCTCCCCTGCCTGCGGCGCGGCAGCCAGAGCCATATTGAGCGCGCGCTGCACGCCGTAGCAAGTGCCGGCGTGGGCTGCGATCTCGATGGTGGGCGCGCCGTCCTGATCGGACGCAGTCACGGCGGTGTTCGTCACGTTCTCGCTCATGGCTAGAACCTGCCCGGATGCTCGGCGCACAGCTCGTCTCGCATGGCGTAGACGCGGTTCATGGCCTCGGACTCAAACCATTCCAGGCGCTCCGTGCGCTTAAGCCCGGCCGGTGCGTCGGAAAGCGAGACAGCCTTGCCGGCGCGGATCCAGCATTTCTTGGGACGCATGATCTTTTTGCCCGCGGGCGTGATGTCGGACCAGCCGCAAATGGCGAGCGGGTTCACAGGTGCCTTGCCCATCTGAGCGATGAGCGCAAAACCGCCGTGGACCTCGGGCTTGATCTCGCGCGAGCGGATGCGCGTGCCCTCGGGGAAGATCAGAACGTCCTCGCCGCGCTGCAGCGCATGCTGGGCGGCGCGCAAGCACTTCATATCGGCAGTACCACGCTCCACGGGGATGCCGCCGACGCGGCTGAAGGCCCAGCGCACAATCTTGCTCTTGGCGAACTCGGACTTAAAGATGGGACGAATGCGGCGCCCCCCAAAGAACAGCGCCGTCTCCACGGCCAAGAGCTCGGCCATCGAGGTGTGGTTGCAGATGACCACGCTGCCGCGGCCTTCTTGGCGCTCAAACAGTAGGTCGGCGTCCTCTACCTTCCAGCGCCACATGAGCTTGGAGAAGGCCCAAAGGATGGCCATAACCACGACGACAGTGCCGCGGATGAGCGCCGGGAACTCGGCGTAGGGGGCGTTGTAATAGTCCTCGGGCGTCTGCTTAAACAGGCGCATGGGCTACCTCCTTTGGTTAATGAGGTCCTCGATTATCGAGACGACCTCGTCGATGGTGTGGGCGGTGGAGTCGACGTGCACGGCGTCCTCGGCGGGCACGAGCGGGGCGACCTCGCGACTACTGTCGAGCTTGTCGCGCTGCTTAAGGGCGTCGAGGGTCTCGTCGACCTCGGCCTCGAGCTGCTCGGACGTGAGCGGCTGGGCATCGTTCTGGTGGCGCTGCAGCACGCGGCGACGGGCGCGCTCACGCGGGTCGGCGGTCAAGAAGACCTTGACCTGCGCGTTAGGGAACACGACTGTTCCGATGTCGCGACCCTCGGCCACGATATCGCGGTCCTCTGCTGCGCGGCGCTGGTGGATGAGCATGGCGGTGCGCACGCCCGGGTAGGCCGAGACCTTGGACACGTTGGCGTCGACCTGCGGGGTGCGGATGGCGGCCGAAGCGTCCTGGCCGTCAATGGTCAGGCGCGTATCCTCGCCGGTGCCGTTGGTAAAGCGGATTTCGATCTGCTCGGCGAGGGCGTCGATGGCCGCCTCGTCGTCCAGGTCGATGCCGCGGTCGAGCGCGGCGAAGGTGACGGCGCGATACATGGCGCCCGTGTCGAGCTTGTTAAAGCCCAGCTGGCGGGCGATCTCCTTGGCAATGGTGGACTTGCCGGAACCGGCGGGGCCGTCGATGGCGACGATCATGCAATGCTTCCTTTCGGTGGTTGACGTGCTGGTATGGTTCGCGGGCGTTGAGGCGCGGCGGGTTGTCTAGCCCGTGTAGCGCTCGCGGTAGGTGTTGCGCTTGGGCGCGGAGCCGTGGCTGCCGTGATGGCGCGTGCGGGCCGTGGGGTTGGTCGTCGGCGCGTTGGGGTCGCCGTGCTTGGAGCTGGCCTGCTTGGGCGGGATGCCGCCGGCCTTGAGGATCTGCACCTCGCGGTCGGTGAGCTCGCGCCACGAGCCCTTGGCCACGCCCTCGAGCTCAAGGCCGGCAAAGTTGCAGCGGTGCAGACGGATCACCGGGTGGTGGATCTTGCTCAGCATGCGCTTGACCTGGTTCTTGCGGCCTTCGCGGATGATGACCTCCACGGCGGTGGTGCCGGGCTTAACGCCTTGCGGAGCCACCGCATCGGCCTCGCGGGCGTTAATGACGCGGCAGATTGCCGGCTGGCACAGGCCGTCGTCGAGCTCGATGCCGCGGCGGAGTGGTTCCAAGTCGCGATCGGTCAGGTGGCCGTCCACCAGCGCTTGGTAGGTCTTGTAGACGTGCTTGCTGGGGTGCAGTAGGTCTTGCGACAGGTCGCCGTCGGTGGTAAAGAGCAAAAGGCCCGTGGTGTCGCGGTCCAGGCGACCCACCGGGAAGAGCCCCGGAAAGCGGTCGCGCGGGACCAGGTCGGCCACGCAAGGGCGCCCCTGCGGGTCGCTCATGGTGGTGAGGTAGCCGGTCGGCTTGTAGAGCATCAGGTACACGGCGCCCTGGTTGAGCTTGACGGGCATGCCGTCGACCTCGATATGGTCGCGGTCGACGTCGACCTTGGTGCCCAGCTCGGTCGCGACCTCGCCGTTGACGGTCACGCGTCCGGCGGTCATCAGGTCCTCCGACCCGCGGCGGCTCGCAACGCCCGCGCGCGCCAAAAAGCGCTGCAGGCGCATGGTGTGCGGGTAGACAGGCTGGGCGTCGGTTGCGGGCACTGCGTTGCCCATGGCGCGCGTCTCCCCTACTTCGTTAGTCCTCGTCATGCATATCCTCCGAGGTCTCGTCGACGACCAGGGTCTCCAAGTCCTCGACTGCCTCAACATCTTCAACATCGGTATCGAGCAGTTCGCGCTCTTCGTCCAGATCTTCGGCCTGCTCCTCGAGCGTGGACTGAATGCTGCGGCCGCTTAGACGCTCGCGGATAAACTGGCGCGACTGCTCATCGGGGGCAAACTGCTCCAGATCGGGCAGGTCGCGGGTGGAGCGCAGACCGAACTTTTCCAAGAAGGCGTTGGTCGTGCCGTAGATGATGGCTTGACCGCGTTGGGGATCGCGGCCTAGCTCGCGCACTAGACCCTTGTCGACGAGCGACGCGATGACGCCGTCGGAGTTGACGCCGCGGATGCCCTTGACCACCTCGCGCGTCACGGGCTGGTGGTATGCGATGACGGCCAGGGTTTCGAGCGCCGCCTGCGACAGCTTTTGCGTGTCCCAGCTCAACACATAGGCCTCGACCACATCGTGGTAGGCGGGATGTGTAAACAGGCGCCAGCCGCCGGCGACCTCGCGCAACTGAAAGCCGCGGTTGGCCTCCTCGTACTCAACCTTGAGCTCGGCGAGCAGCGACGCGCACTCGCCCGGGGCGATATCCAGTGCGCCGGCCAGCGCGGGCGCACTCACTGGGTCGCTCGACACCAGCAGCAGCGCCTCGAGAGCGCCTTTGAGGCTGTTTGCATCCAGCGTGGAAAGGGTTGACATGATTGCGGCTCCTATTCGGTGAGCTCGGGGCCCTCGCCGGGCACGTAGGCCTCGGCGCCCTCGACGCGGTTGATGCGGATGGTTCCAAAGATCTCGTCCTGGCTCAGCGTGAGCGAGCCGCGCTTGGCGAGCTCAAGCATGGCTAGGAAGGTGACGACGAGCTGCTCGGTGGTAGCATCGCCGTCTAACAGCTCGCGGAAGGTGCAGGTTTGGTGTGCCATGGTAAAGCGGTCGACTGAGGCTACGGTCAGGTCGAGCGGCACGCGATGCGGCGCCACGTGCTCGGCCTCCAGCAGGAAGGTCTGTCGCTTGCCGTCCAGGTCGGCACAGATGACGGCGAGGCCGCGCAGGGTGATGCCGGCCAGATAGTCGGGCATTAGGCCCAAAAACTCCGGGTCGGGACCGGCCACACGCGGGCGCATGCGGCTTTCGGCCTGCATGCGGGCACCGAGGGCCGCCGCCGCACCCTTAAACTGCTTGTATGCAATCAGGCGCTGGATCAGGACCTCGCGCAAGGCGTCGCCGTCGAGCGCGCTGAGCTCCTCGAGGTCTTCGTCGAACTCGTCATCGTCGTCATCGACTTTGCGCGGGGCCTCCTGCGGCACCAGCGAGGCGGCCTTGATGTCCAAAAGGGTCGCCGCAACCAGCAAAAAGTCGCTCGCCACGTCCAGGTCCAGCGCCTCGATGCGCTCGGCCTCGGCCAGGTATTGCTCGGCCACCTCGCTGATGGAGATGGCGCCGATATCTACTTTTTGGCGGGTTACCAGCTGCAGGAGCAGGTCGAACGGTCCGCTGTAGACCTGCGTCGACACGCGATACGACATTTTCGACCTCCTTTGACGGCGCCTTCGCGGCGCGGTTTGGGTGCATGTTGCGACCGTTTTGCACGGTCGACCTGTAAGTTTACCCTAGATGCCGGCGATTGCGAAGTTGAGCAGCTGCTCAGCAAGCGGATACACGGTAACGTCGAAATAGCGGCCGATCACGTCGATGCCGGTCCACATGGGCAGCAGGTATAGAACTAGGATGAGGATGGGCATAGCGTATTGCTGCAGACGGTAATAGTTGTTGAGTGCCTTGCCCTTGAGGAAGGGCACGATGATCGACGAGCCGTCGAGCGGCGGGATCGGGATGAGGTTAAAGAACGCGAGCGACAGGTTGACCACGATAAACGTGGCGCCGAAGTTCATGATTTGGGACGCCACGGCAAAGGACATGCTGGCGTAGAGATTGCCGTACGTTACGTGCATGAGGGCGGCCGCGAGGCACGCGAGTGCGATATTCGATGTGGGGCCGGCTGCGCTCACCAGGACCTCATCGCGCTTGGGGTGCTTGAGGTTGTTGAGATAGACGGGCACGGGCTTGGCGAAGGCGAATACGGGACCGCCGGCGGCAAGCATAAGCAGCGGCAGGATGATTGTGCCAAACGGGTCGATATGGTTGAGCGGGTTGAGCGAGACGCGTCCGCGCGAACGGGCCGTCTTATCGCCGAGTGCCCAGGCCGCGGCGGCGTGCGCACTCTCGTGGATGACGATGCCCACAATGACGGCGACGGCACTCGCGAGCAGGTTCATGATATAGCTGCTGGACATGGCGCTCCCCTAGCGGACGCGGCGCGAGGCGCGCGTGAGCAAGTAGTCGGCCACAAACAGGATGACGGCCACGATTGCGTAATCCAGGCGGAACACGCCGCCAAAGGGCGAGGTGATGACGCCGTAGCCGGCGATGGCGCTCGGCAGCGCGCGCGAAAGCTCAACGACAAAGCCCACGATCTGCAGCTTAGCGATGAGGCCGCTAAAGCACAGCAACACGGTCGTCGCGCTCATAAAGATGCCGCAGATGCGGCACGCGATGGCGATGATGCTCATCGCCACGGCAGCGGCCTTACGAGAGTTCACGCGCGGTCTCCTCTTCGATCTGGGTGGAAAGCTCCAGCCATTCGTCCTCGAGCTTGGGCAGCTCTTGCTTAAGGCCGTTATATTCCCCCAGCGCGGCGTTGAACTTGTCCTGATCGGCATAAAGCTCTTCACTTGCCATCAATTCCATAAGCTCGTCATAGCGGGCGCGCTTTTTGTCCAGCTCCGCCTCGATCTTCTTGAGCTGGTTGCGCACGCCCTTGAGCTTTTTGTTGAGCGCGGCGCGGGCCTGGGCCTCGGCGCGCTTTTGCTCCTTGGTCTTTTTGCCCTCGGCAGGTTTGGAAGCGGCGGCGGGCGCATCGGGCTGGGCCGCGGTGACCTTTGCGGACTTGGCCGTGGCCGGCGCGCTCTCCCCTGCCGCCTCGGCGGCGGCGCGGGCTGCGAGGTCCTCGCGCTTGTAGAGGTAGTAGTCGTAGTCGCCGTCGTAGACCGTGACCTTGCCGTCGCGGATGTCAATGATGCGATTGGCCACGGCGCGTACCAGGTGCTCGTCGTGGCTGATTAGCACGATGGTACCGGGGAAGTTTTGCAGGGCGTTCTCGAGCATGTCCACCGAGTCGATGTCCAGGTGGTTAGTGGGCTCGTCCAGGCACAGGAGCGCCTCGGGGGCCACGAGCATCTTGGCGAGCGCTAGCCGCGCCTTTTCGCCACCGGAGAGGACGCGGACCTGCTTCTCGATGGAGTCGTTGTCGCTAAACAGGAAGGCGCCCAGCAGGCTGCGCTGCTGCGGCACGGTCCATTTGGGCGTGACGGTGTCGATCTCTTGCAGGACGGTATTGGACTCGGTCATGCCCTCGAGCGCGTGCTGGGCGTAGTAGGCTACGCCCACGTTTGTGCCCAGATCGCGGGTGCCGGTGGTGGGCGGCTCCAGGCCGGCGAGAATCTTCATGAGCGTGGACTTGCCGGCGCCGTTGGGGCCGACGAGCGCCACGTGCTCGCCGCGGTAGAGCTTGAGGTCGATATCACTGTAGATGTGCTTGTCGCCGTAGGACTTGGATACACCCTCGAGGCCCACGACCATGTCGCCGGAGCGCGGCGGATCGGGGAACTTAAAGTCGATGTGCTTGTGGCCCTCGGGCAGGATGACGAGCTCCTTTTTGATCTGCTCGATTTTGCGGATGCGCTCCTGAGCCTGGGCAGCCTTGGTGGGCTTGTATCGGAACTTGTCAACGAAGACCTGCATGTGGGCGATGTCGCGCTCCTGGGCGGCACGCTTGGCGCGCATCTGCTCCAGGTTGTCCTCGCGCTGCTTGAGGTAGCTACTGTAGTTGCCGGTGTAGGTGGTCACGCGACGGTTCTCGAGAGCAGCGACGTGGTCGACGCAGGCGTCCATGAAGGCGCGGTCGTGGCTGACGATGAGGACGGCGCCGTCGTAGTTCGCGATAAAGCCGCGCAGCCACTGGACGCTTTCGAGGTCCAGGTGGTTGGTGGGCTCGTCCAGTAGCAGCAGGTCGGGGTGGCGCAGGAAGAGCTTGGCCAGCGCGATGCGCATCTGCCAGCCGCCCGAGAACTCGGAGCACGGGCGCTCAAAGTCGGTGACCTTAAAGCCCAGGCCGGACAGGATCTTGCGCGCGTTGCTCTCGAGCTCGTAGCCGCCCAGGTGCTCAAAGCGGTCCTGGACCTGGCCGTACTCGTTGAGAAGCGCATCGACGTCCTTGCCCTTCTCGGAGAGCTCGGTGATCTGAGCCTGCAGCTCGTTGGCGCGCTCGCCCATGCGGCGAATTTCCTTGGCGGCCGCCATGACCTCGGCAAGGATGGTGGTGTCCTTTTGCTCCAGGTTGGTTTCTTGCTCTAGATATCCTACCTGGCAGTCCTTGGCGTACTGGACCTGGCCGGCGTCGGGGCTGTCGATGCCCATGATGATCTTGAGCATGGTGGTTTTGCCGGCGCCGTTGGGGCCCACGAGCGCGAAGCGCTCGCCGGGGTTGATCTGGAAGGACGCGCCGCTAAAGAGGACGCGCGCGCCGAAGCTTTTTTCGATCTTGTCGACCAGGAGGATCATGCTGCCGCCTTTGACCTTGTGTTCCTATATGAAAAAAGGCCCCAACTTGCGTTGGAGCCTCATTCAATGCTCGGGTGGAGACGAGGGGGATCGAACCCCTGACCTCTTGACTGCCAGTCAAGCGCTCTCCCAGCTGAGCTACGCCCCCGTGCGAAGAAGTACTATACGGGAACTCGGACGGCGATGCAAGGACAATTTTGGAAAAACTTTCGCGGGCGCGGCGCGGGCCGCCATCCGCCCAACGGCCGTCTTGCCGGCGCCAGGCCCATTATCGGGGCCAATCGCGCTCCCGCCGACCCGGCGATTTCAAAACCATGCCGGTTTACGGGGCCAGGCCGGGAACCCCCGAGCATGCCGTCATCGGTAAAATCAAAACCGCAGGTAGACGGCTTGCGCATTCCGTGAAATGCAGGGTATGGACGGCCGGTCCGGGTCCAGCCCCGTAATCCGGCATGGTTTTTGAAATG
>CABRFG010000052.1 GCA_902470095.1 uncultured Collinsella sp. | reverse complement strand
GCCAGCCCGAGCAAAAACTCGCGCGGCACCCGCATAGACTCGTCAAAGCGACGGCACGTGCGGGCGCGGCGAACCAACGCATCAAACGCGTCCAAGCCGAGCTTTTCGCAACCCTGCTTTGCCATCGATTCGACACTCGACGGTGCCTCGGGAACTGCTTCGTTCATAGGGACCCCCAATTTCGGGCAATTGTTCTTAGGAGAATCTAACCTAAAACCTAGGCAATTACATACAGCGGCGTAATGTTCTACAATTGTTGATTAATCCTCACTGGGGCGGGAACAAAAGTAACAATTCGGGAATGTGGGGCGGCAATTCGTCCTTCCCGCCCCATGCATCGGCGCCCTTGGGCGATACTTGTTGCAGCACTTTTGGCGTACGCCGCACGGAGAGCAATGAACGCGACGTGCACCACACGGAAAGGAGACATTATGGGCATCTTTAAGAACGATGACCAAAAATCGAGCCAGTTTGGATTTGACGAGAAAAGCATGGCGGGCAAAGCCGTCAAGGCCGTACGCTGGATCTACGCCATCACGGGCGTCTTAGCGCTCATTGCTGGTATCGCACTGCTTTTTGCACCCGCCAAGTCCCTCGTCTTTTTGACGACTGTCCTGGGTTTTTACTTTGTAATCACTGCTGCCATTAGGCTGTTCACAGCCATTTTTGAGCCGCTGCTGCCCACCGGCTGGCGCGTGACGAGCATCATCTCCAACCTACTCATTATCTTGGGCGGCGTCATAATCCTGCGCAACCAGGCCTTCTCGACCGCGACGCTCACCACGATGGTGGTTATCGTGGCCGGCTTTGGCTGGATTGTCGAAGGTGTCATGTCCATTCTGGAGTCCGAGCTTTCGTCCAACCGCGCCCTCGCCATCCTGAGCGGCGCACTCTCCATCATCGCCGGCATGTTCGTGTTTATCTATCCGCTGTGGTCGGCCAAGATGCTCGTCATCTTTAGCGGCGCCGCACTGCTGGTGTTTGGCGTAACGCTGATTGTTCGTGCTATTCAATTTGGCAAACTGGTGCACTAGATGCCACGAACGCTCTTTATTGATGCAGACGCCTGCCCGGTCACGCGCGAGTCGATTGACTGCGCGCGGCGGGCGGGCGTCGCCGTTGTTATCGCCGGCAACAGCACGCAAAACCTGGAACGGCACATTCGCCGCGACGACCCGCGCGATGCCGAGCACGCGCGACGCGGCTTTTGGGTCACGACGCTCGACGTGAGCGTGGGCGCCGACAGCGCCGACTTTGCCATTGTCGAACGCCTGCAGGCGGGCGACGTGGTCGTGACGCAGGACATTGGCCTGGCGAGCATGGTGCTCGGCCGCGATGCCGCCGCAATCGGTGTGCGCGGGCGTGTGTACGACAAAGCAACCATCGACATGCAGCTGTTTATTCGTCACGAGGAAAAGAAGGTGCGTCGCGCCGGCGGTCGCACCCGCGGACCGGCAGCCTTCACCAGCGAAGACCGCGCACGCTTTAAGCGCAATCTCACCGAGCTGCTGCGCTAACCAAGGTAGATTTTTGGGACATGCCTAAAAATCTACCTTTTTGTTTTGAGCGGTGTGGGCGCTCGGAATCCATGGCTCAACAAAAAATGGGCTTCAAAATGCCATGCGTCGCCGCATTGCGCAGGCGCCGAGTATGGCTATTTAAAGCCCATTTTTAGGCCTACTTAGAGGCCGAAGGCGGATAGGATAAGGCCCCAGCCGGCGCCGATGACGTACATCATGACCAGGAACACGGTGTTTTCACGAGCGCTGCGGTTGGTGCGGAACAGCACCAGGTAGCCCACGCCGGCGGAAATGAGCGTGCCGGCGAGCATCGGCGCCAGCTGTAGCGCGCCCTCCAGGTACAGCTGCGTAATGACCACGCTCGCCGAGCAGTTGGGAATCAGGCCGACGAGTGCCGAGCCCAGGACCGCAAGCGTCTCGTTGCCGCGCAGGAACTGCTCGATTGCGGACTCGCCGAACGTCTCGAGCACGGCAACCAGAATCAGCGTCACCAGGAAAATGAATACCGATACCTGCACGGTGTGGGAGATGGCGCTGCGGATAATCGACAGGACAGGCGTCCCTTCGTGGGAATGGGAGTGACCGTGACCATCATGGTGTTCATATTCGCCCTCATGACCGTGATCGTGGCCATGTCCGTGTTCGTGCTCGTCCTCGTCTTCATCACAACCGCAATGGTCGCGCTCGCACAACTCGTGGATGTGGTCGGCGCTCACGCCCGCCTCGGCCACCTCGTCGATGATGTCACCGCCAGTGTGGTCGTCGTGCGCGCAGTTCACGTGGACCGGGTTGGCCGCGGTTCCCAGCACGGTGCGGCGAATCGCCGCATGCGCGCGAGCGTTACGACGCAGGCCGCGAATAGCGGCGTCCACGATAAAGCCCGTGACCAGCGCGATCAGCGCCTTCGAAGCCAGAAGCATCGCCATGGTCTGCACGGGAACTTGCTCGGCGAGCAACAGCGGCAGCATCTCATCGGAGGTCGAGAGAAACACCGCCACCAGGGTACCCAGCGTCGCGACGCGACCGGCGTACAGCGTGGCCGCCATTGCCGAAAAGCCGCACTGCGGCACCATGCCCAGCAACGAGCCAACCACGGGGCCCGCAGCGCCAGCGCGCTTGATGGCGCCGTTGACGCGGTCGCCCGCAACATGCTCGAGCGTCTCGAGCGCAAGGTACGTCACCAACAAAAACGGCACCAGCGAGAGCGTGTCTTTGCCGGCATCGAGCAGAATATCTATCAGTAAATCCATGACGGATGGAACCTTTCGTGTCTTTCGGCAGCATTGTAAAAGTCCTAGCGGTCAACTAGGGTATTGTAGTTGTCCCGGGCGCGGTGCCAATAGTTGCCCATGGTAAACTATCATCTCGCCACAACTCAGTAACCCCGAGCCGCGCGACGCGGCCCGTCCAAGGAGCAGCCTATGAACGTTTCGCAAGCACTCGAATACGAGCGCCAGCCGTTTATCCCCATGTTTATCTATGGCGATCACGGTGCCATGGAGTCCGAGCGCCAGAAGGGCGAAGAGGCCCTCAAGGTGCTCGAAACCGAGTACTTTACCGCTGAGGGCGACCCCGGCTTCGACTTTGCCACCGTGCGCGACCTGGCTGACCGCAACCGCGACCTGTGCGACCAGATTGGCGAGGCGCGCCTGCGCAACGTGACGCCCGCGACGCTTTCGCGCGGTCTGTCCGACGCCGACACCTGCGCCGCCATCGGCAAGATGCAAAAGCGCACCGCCGCGTCCGTCATGCGCGAGATCCGCGGCGACCGCGACGCGCTCGGCGTGGCGTACGCCCGCAAGCCTATCCAGGGCACGGTGCTCGGCATCGACATCGAGACCACCGGCCGTGCACCCGAGCGCGGCTACATCATCAACGTCGGCTGGGAGATCATGGATCTCACCAGCGACGCCGTGCCGCATGACGCCGAGGCACACTACTGCGGCCTGCCCGATATCTACCGCGGCGAGGATGTGCCGCTGTCGAATATCCACCACATCACCTGGGACGACATCGACGGCAAAACGCCCTTCCGCGAGAACAAAGAGCTGCAAAAGCAGCTGCTCAAGCTTATGAAGAAGTACCCGTACATGGCACACAACGCCGCCTTTGAGGACAGCTGGTTCAAGATCCACCTAGACGGCTACGCCGAGGCACGCCGCGCGGGTAAGATTATCGTCATCGACTCGCGCCAGATTTGCCGCAGCTTGGACGCCGACGTGCGCTCGCTCCCCCGCGAGTCCGCCCCCGCTGCGCTCGAGAACTGGGCGCGCCGCCGTGGAACCCTCGCCGCCGACGCCAACGAGCAGCATCTGGGCCTGGACGACACCGACCTCATGCTCCGCACGGTTCAGGCCGAGTTCAACCTCAAGAACCTGTTTGCCAAGTAGAAACGTCTACGACAAACTCCGGCGTAGATCACGAGCGGCCTCGCAGCGGGAAACCCCGCAGCGGGGCCGCCCTACGTTCCACAGATAGATCTGCCATCACAAATTCTGAACCCTCATTTTGAACGATTTCGGCCAATTCCCGACACGTAATTCGTTGTCGGATGGTGATGCATCACTATCAAATGTGCGGCAATTGAGTATTTATATGCTATAGCTAAGCTGCGAAAACTTTTATTTAGGACATACCAACCCATAATTGCGTCAAGCTTTTTGACAGCATTTGGTTAGACCTCTAAAACGGCTTTTCCACTCAGCGCCGTCAACACGGCATTAGCTGACACGATATATATCATGAGTATCGTATTGTCACATACCACTGCAAAAGCGGTCTACCAGGCCGCGCATTCGGTGTCTGCGAAAGGCATCGAGTCCTGTAACCCTACCGCGATTTACGAATCATGTCCCACCGTAACGCTCCTTGACGCAGCCGCAGAATGGCTCACCAAACATGATGTTTCCCTCGATGCAAATGATTGCCTCGAGGTGATGGTGTTTCATCGCAGGAATGCGCGCTATGCAATGAACTGTCAATGCCACGTGTCTTCAAAACGATTCTCGAACTCACGCTTTATAGAGCTCAAAGATGGCATCTTCATTGTTGGCGTTGAGCTTTGCGCACTTCAGGCCGCCGCCTATCTTTCTTTTCGCGAACTAGTGGAGTACTACTTTGAACTGTGCGGCGCTTATTCCCTTGGAACCGACTCTTCCACCTCCTATACCGAGCGTTTCGCGCTCACCTCGACCGAGAGGTTAAAGCAGTTCTTTAATTCCATTACCAGATGCGACGGTCTGGCCCTTGCCCGAAAGGCGATCCAATGTGTACGCGACGGATGCCGGTCTCCCATGGAAACGGCATTTGTCATGATGCTAACGCTGCCCAAAAGCGAAGGAGGGCTTGGTATTAAGGGAATTGAGACCGATTACGAGGTGCAGGTCACCACTGCCGCAAAGAATCTCACGAGACGCAAAAAGTTCTTTATGGATGCGTATCTAAAGAAATCTCGCACAGACATTGAATACAACGGTTTTTATCATGACGCGGAAGAAGACCGCGCCATCGATGAGGAGCGCAAGAATGCACTTGCGTCCATGGGGTACGGAATCATCACCGTCAGCCGTTATTCCTTTATGCATGCCAGCTCTTTTGTTAGGGTCATGGAAGCAATCCAGCGGAAAGAGGGCGTACACCCCTCGCGTCTGCCAAAAGACTTTCAAATCATGCAAGAGGACCTGAGACAGTTTGTGCTCAGAAGGTTTATAGAAGAGAAAAAGCGAATTCAGAAGCAGCTTCGCCAGGATTCCGAAGAGCGCCAACGAATCGACCTCGAAAAAGCAACACTCGAAGGCATCACGCTGGATGACCCGACAATTAATGAAGTTCCGGCAATCGATGACATGCAGACTGTCGAATCCGACAGCCCATCATTTGCCCAAACAAGCAGTCTCGCGCCCGAGGGCAGGGTCTTCGGGGCCGGAGACTAGGCCGGCTAACAAGGTGGGTACCCTATCGACGTGCAAAATTGCGAGTATTCAGCAGGGTCGGGTGTCTATCACCCTCGAGTGGATCCAAATGTGGAGCGAAATCACTCTTGCGTGAGAGCGTTAGGCAACATTTGAGGAAGAACTCATCGGATTAACACCCTAAGATAACTCTTGAACTGCATTATATGACCTGCAATAAATTAGCGGACCCCCTATAGTTGCAGAATACTCCATTTTTTGCACGGCACGAGGGTACCCACCTTGGCATCGACTATCAAAAAACGCTCTGTCCGGGATCTCGTCCACTATTCCCCATCATTTTGTACAACGAATTACCTGAACGTCATTGACATATGAACATGCACTCATATAATCGAAAGTAAATTATATGAGCGCATGTTCATATGAAAGGATATTGCAATGAGCATCCGCGTTGATGAAACGAAACCCGACACCGAGGCCACCGAGCCAGTGATCCCCACCACCTGCTCGCCCGAGGACCTTCCCGACGAGGAGCTTCTCTACGACCTCGCCGACCTGTTCAAGGTCTTCAGCGACACCACGCGTATCAAGATCCTCTACGCCCTCATGGGCCGCGAGCTCTGCGTGGCAGACATCGCCGAAGCGACCGAAACCTCGCAGTCGGCAGTATCGCACCAGCTGCGCACGCTTAAGCAGTCGCACCTGGTCAAGTTCCGCCGCGACGGGCGCAATATCCTCTACTCGCTCGCCGACGACCACGTCTACACCATGCTCAACCAGGGCATGAGCCATATCTGCGAATAGCAACCAACCACGGTACCAGCGCGGCCTGCACCCAAGCCGCAAAAACGGGAAAGGAACCCACCATGAAAAAGCAGTATAAGCTCGACGAGATCGACTGCGCCAACTGCGCACGTGAGCTTCAGGACGAGCTGGCCAAGCTCGATGGCGTCAAATCCGTGTCCGTCATCTTTATGACCCAGAAGCTGACGCTCGAGGCCGATGACGCCGAGTTCGACGAGGTGCTCAACCGCGTTGTAGAGTTTACGGCCGACGCCGAGCCGGACTGCGAGATTATTCTCTAGCCCAGGTTTACGCCAACCTGCAAGGCCGCGCTTGCTGCGGCCTTTGCTCGCGAAATTATATGAGCGTGTGTTCATACATTCAAATGGGAGGATACGAGTCATGGCCACCGCCGACCCCAAAAAGAAAAAGAAAAAGCGCAAGAAAAAAGAATCACTCGAGCATAAGCGCAACCGCATCCTGGTAGCGCTGGGCATTTTTGCCGTGGTGTACGCCCTCGATGAGCTCGGCACCCTCACTGCCGCATTCGGTACCCCGGGCGACATCTACGCCAGCTTTGTGCTGTTCCTCGTGCCGTTTTTGATTGCCGGCTACGACGTACTGCAAAAGGCATTCAATAACATCCGCCGCGGCAAGGCCTTCGACGAGAGCTTCCTCATGGCCGTCGCGACCATCGGCGCGTTTGCCATGGTGCTCTTCCCCGATACCGACCCGCACATGGCCGAAGGCGCCGCCGTCATGCTGTTCTACCAGGTCGGCGAGCTGTTTCAGGCGTACGCCGTGGGCAAGAGCCGCAAGTCGATCAGTGCCATGATGGACATCGCGCCCGACTACGCTAACGTCGAGCAGCCCGACGGCACACTCGAGCAGGTCTTCCCCGATGACATCGCCGTCGGCACCGTGATCGTGGTCAAGCCCGGTGAGCGCGTGCCTATCGACGGCGTCATCGTCGAGGGCGAAACCCAGCTCGACACCGCCGCTCTCACGGGCGAGTCAATCCCCCGCCCCGCCAAGTCCGGCGACGACATCATCAGCGGCTGCATCAACATGACGGGCCTCATCCACGTGCGCACCACCAAGCCCTTTGGCGAGTCCACCGTCGCACGCGTCCTGGAGCTCGTGGAAAATGCCAGCGAAAAGAAGGCGCGCACTGAGAACTTTATCACGCGCTTCGCCCGCGTCTACACGCCCGCCGTCACCGGCGCTGCCGCGGTACTCGCGCTCGGCGGCGGCTTGGTCACCGGCGCCTGGTCCGACTGGATCCTGCGCGGCCTGACCTTCCTGGTCGTCAGCTGCCCGTGCGCGCTCGTGATTAGCGTCCCGCTCAGCTTCTTTGGCGGCATTGGCGGCGCATCCAAGCTGGGCGTCCTCATCAAGGGCTCCAACTACCTCGAGACGCTCGCCGATGTGGACACCGTCGTCTTTGACAAGACCGGCACGCTCACCAACGGCACGTTTTCGGTCGTGGCGGTACACCCCGAAGCCGGCTATACCGAGCAGTCGTTGCTCGAGGTCGCCGCCCTTGCCGAGTCGTTCTCCGACCATCCCATCGCGCAGTCCGTGCGTGTCGCCTACCAGGGCGAGGTCGACCCCAAGCGCGTTAGCGACTCCGCCAACGACGCGGGCCACGGCGTGACGGCAACCATCGACGGCAAGCACGTCGTCGTTGGCAACGCAAAGATGCTCGCCGCGGCCGGAGTCGAAGCGCCGGACTGTGAGGTTGTCGGCACGATCCTCCATGTGCTCGTTGACGGCGTTTACGCCGGCCACATCGTGATTGCAGACACCGTTAAGGCCGACGCCGAGCAGACGATCCGCGACCTGCACGCCGCCGGCGTCAAGCGCACCGTCATGCTCACGGGCGACCGCGAGGAAGTGGCTGCTGCGGTGGCCAAGCAGCTGGGGCTCGACGAGTTCCACGCGCAACTACTGCCGGGCGACAAGGTCGAGCGCGTCGAGGCATTGCTGGCAGCCGAATCGGGCAAGGGCAAGCTCGCCTTTGTCGGCGACGGCATCAACGATGCGCCCGTGCTCACCCGCGCAGACGTTGGCATTGCCATGGGCGCCATGGGTTCCGACGCCGCAATTGAGGCCGCCGACGTTGTGCTCATGGACGACAAGCCGTCCAACATTTCCCGCGCGATCCGCGTGGCACGCAAGACCATGACGATCGTCTGGCAGAACATCATCTTTGCGCTGGGCGTTAAGCTGCTGATCCTTGTGCTGGCAGCGCTGGGCATCGCCAACATGTGGCTTGCCGTGTTCGGCGACGTAGGCGTGGCGATCATCGCCATCCTGAACGCCATGCGCGCGATGGGTGTCAAGAACTTGTAGCGTTCGTGGGCTGTCCGGCCGGGGCCGGGCTTGGTTTTGAAAACGTCCTCGACCAATGAAGTGCCCCCGTTCTGCTCCTTCGGAGCTACGAACGGGGGCACTTCTGGTCTGCGGAATGTTTTCAAAACCAAGCCCGGCCCCGGCCTGCGGTAACGTTGCTGGCGGTTCTTGGGCATCGCTTGCTGGTGGGGTTCCTTGTCTGAGTTGGACTTAGTTGGTGGGACCACTCGTCTCGGTCGCTGTCCCGCGCCGTTCCGGCGCGGGAGGCGCGCCGCTGCGGGAGTGTTAGTCGGTCATTATTGGCGCCGAAGCACCGTCCCGTCCCAGCATCGCCCTCAGCTTCTCGAAGCTTTCCTCGCTTAGGCAGTGCTCCATGTGGCAGCCCTCTTGCGACGCGACCTCAGCCGAAACACCCGCATCCTCTAGCAGCCCCACGAAAAAGCAGTGACGCTCCCACATTTGGCAAGCGACCTCCAGACCACGCTCTGTCAGATGAACGTCGCGCTTGCCCATTTCGACATAGCCGTTGCTTTCCAGCGTCGCCATGGCCTTGGAAACACTCGCCTTGGTTACGCCGAGGTACTCCGCAACGTCGATCGAGCGCACGATGCCCTGACGTTCCGACAGAACGTAGATCGATTCGAGATAGTCTTCTCCGGATTCACGTAGGGCCATGGGCCGCCTTTCGCGATGATTGCTAGTTAGCCTTTGGATACTTTCCACCGCTTACTTTACTGCAAAAGTTTCCCATGTCTTACTACTTTGTCTAAAAGTTAGCCGTGTTTCACAAAACGTGCGGGATGAAAACAAAATGGGGACGCGCCGCAAGGAGTGTCCCCAGGTGCCGGCAGAAAAGGAACGTCCCCAAGTGCCGGGTCGTAGCTACACGAGGCCAAAGTGCTTGGCGGCGTTGTAAATTCCGTCGTCGTCCACGGTGGTCGTTACGTAGGTCGCCGCGGCCTTCACGGTATCCTGCGCGTTGCCCATGGCCACACTTGTGCCCACGGCCGAGAACATCGACAGGTCGTTCTCGCCGTCGCCAAAGGCAATCGCCTCGCTCGCGTCGATACCAAGCCGCTCGAGCGTCGCCGCCACGCCCAGGTCCTTGCCACCGTTAGCGGGAATAATGTCGCAGAACAGGTCGCACCAGCGCGTGGTGAGCGAATGCGACACAGCGTCGGTCACGATATGTTCGTCGGCAGGGTCCACGAAGGCGCAGAACTGATAGACCGGCGCGTCAAAGGCATGCTCAAACGGCTCCTCGTGGTAGACGATTCCCGCGTTGCTGCCAGCCGTCACCACGCGCTCGGACAGACGGTTCACAAACGAGTTCTCGCCCTGCATGCACAGCGAGTCGTAGCGCCCCTGCGCCACCTGGTCCACAATCACCGCGACGTCGTCCGGATCGATCGGGCAGCTGCGGTAAACCCCCTCGGCATCAAAGCAGTGCTGGCCCGAAAGCGTAATGTACGCATCCCAGCCCAGGTCGAACAGCCAGTCCGGCATCTGGTAGGTCGGACGGCCCGTGGCGATCACGCACGCAATCCCCTGCTCGCGAAAGCTGACGAGCACCTGCTGCGCCGACGCCGGAATCCGGTGGGTCTTAAAACTCAGCAGCGTGCCGTCGATATCGAAAAACGCGGCTTTGATCATTCTCGCCTACTCCTCGCCCTCGAGCTTTTCGCTCGCCTCGAGCCACGCCATCTCCAGCTCGTCCATGGCAGCGTGAGCCTCGTCGATCTTTGCCTGCTGCTCGCCGAGCACCGTATAGTTGGTGGGATCGACCTGGGCCATTGCTGCCTCGGCCTCCTCAACGCGGGCGCGCTGCGTCTCCATCTTGCGCTCGAGCGAGCTCACCTCACGGCGAAGCTTCTGGCGCTCGGCGTTGGAAAGGCCATTGGGCTGACCGCTTGCCTTAGGCTTTTCGGCCGCAGCCGCCGCGGCACCGGTGTCAAACGTGCCGGTCTTGGCGCTCGGCGCGCCCACGGGCTCGCCCTCGGCGGTAGCGTTGCACAGGCGCAGGTACTGGTCCACGCCGCCGGGCATATGCGTCAGGTGGCCGTCGAGCAGCGCCCACTGCTGGTCGGTCACGCGCTCCATCAAGAAGCGGTCGTGCGTCACCAGGATCAGCGTGCCGGGCCAGCCGTCCAGCAGATCCTCGACAATCGCGAGCATGTCGGTATCCAGGTCGTTGCCCGGCTCGTCCAGGATGAGCACGTTGGGCTCGTCCAGGATCGTCAGCAGCAGCGACAGACGACGGCGCTGGCCGCCCGAAAGATCGCCGATGCGGCTCCAGAGCTGCTGCGTCGTAAAGCCCAGGCGCTCGCAGAGCTTCTCGGGCGAGGTCTCCTTGCCATCGATGACGTAATACTTCTTATAGTTGCTGAGCACCTCGCGAATCGTGTCGCCCATGAAGGGCTCGAGCTCCTCGAGCTGCTGCGACAGCACGCCAAAGCGCACTGTCTGGCCAATCTTCACGCGGCCGCGCGTGGGCGCAATTTTACCCTGGATCACGTCGAGCAGCGTCGACTTACCGGCGCCGTTCTCGCCCAAAAGTCCATAGCGGTCGCCCGCTCCGATGAGCCAGGTCACGTCGGAAAGTACCTGCTTGGGCGCGCCATCGGTATCCGCATAGCCGGCGTCCACGTCGACCACATCGATAACCTGCTTGCCCAGGCGGCTCACCGCCAGGCGCTTGAGTTCCAGCTCGTCGCGTACGGGCGGTACGTCGGCGATGAGCTCGCGAGCGGCATCCACACGAAACTTGGGCTTGGTGGAGCGCGCTTGGGCACCGCGGCTCAGCCACGCGAGCTCCTTGCGCGCCATGTTGCGACGACGCTCCTCGGTAACCGCGGCCATGCGGTCGCGCTCTACGCGCTGAAGGATATATGCGGAGTAGCCACCCTCGAAGGGATCGACCTGGCCGTCGTGGACCTCCCACATGCTGGTGCAGACCTCGTCCAGGAACCAGCGGTCGTGCGTGACCACGAGCATGGCGCCCTGACCGCGCTGCCAGCGGGCCTTTAAGTGACGCGCGAGCCAGTTGATGGTGCGCATATCCAGGTGGTTGGTGGGCTCGTCGAGCATGAGCACGTCATAGTCGCCGATCAGCAGGCGCGCGAGGTCCACGCGACGGCGCTGGCCGCCCGAAAGCTCGCCCACCGTGCCCTCCCAGGGCACATCGCTGATGAGGCCGGCGAGGATCTGGCGCGTGCGGGGGCTCGACGCCCACTCGTACTCGGGCGTGTCGCCCACAACGGCATGATGCACGGTATCGGTATCGACAAGCTGGTCCTTTTGGCCGAGCAATCCAATCGTCGTGTCGCGGCGGTGCGTCACGCGGCCGTCGTCGGGCTCCAACGTGCCGGCGAGCACGCTCAGCAGCGTCGACTTACCGTCGCCGTTTTTACCGACAATACCAATACGGTCGCCCTCGCCCACGCCGAGCGTCACGCTATCGAAAATATGCTTGGTGGGAAACTCTAGGCTGACGGAATCGCATCCCAAAAGAATCGCCATATGCCCTGCTCCTTCGTAGAAATTCAACGTTGTCCATGATAGCAGCGAGCCCCACCCCAAACCACCACGAAGGCGCCTGTCCCCTTTGTGGTGGTCGTTTCGGTCGCAGAGCAAAAAGGCGGGCCATCTCCCGCAAGAGATGACCCGCCTCTCCAATCAGTCCCGCAGCAACCGTGGCCGCCGCGGGCCTCAAGCATGTCCCGGACTAGGAGAACATGCCGGTGAGGTAATCGTTCAGCCGCTTATCCTTGGGCCGCTGGAAAATCTCGTCGGTCTCGTCGTACTCGACCATATCGCCCATGTAGAAGAACGCCGTGCGGTTGGACACACGCGACGCCTGCTCCATGTTGTGCGTCACGATGACGATGGCGCGCTCTGCCACAAGCGACGACATAAGGTCCTCGATCGCCAGCGTCGAGATGGGGTCAAGCGCCGAGCAGGGCTCGTCGAACAGAATCACGTCGGGGTTGAGCGCCAGCGTGCGTGCAATGCACAGGCGCTGCTGCTGACCGCCCGAAAGCGCATAGGCACTCTTGTCGAGCTTGTCCTTGACCTCGTCCCACAGCGCCGCGCCGCGCAGGCTCTCCTCGACCATGCGGTCGAGCTCGTCACGGTCGGTGATGCCGTGGCGCTTAGGCGCAAACGTGATGTTGTCGCGAATGGACTTGCGGAAAGGGTTGGGCTGCTGGAACACCATGCCAATGGAGCGACGCAGCTCATAGGTGTTCTCGGCCTTGGTGTTCACGTTGCGCCCGCGGTAGTTGATCTCGCCCTCCACGCGGCAGCCGCGAATCTCGCGATTCATCAGGTTGAGGCTACGCAAGAAGGTCGACTTGCCGCAGCCCGAAGGCCCGATGAGCGCCGTGATCTCGCCCTTGTGAAAGTCGAGCGACGTATCGTGCAGCGCATGGTGGTCGCCATAGTACACGTTGACGTCCTTGGTGGAGAGCACGACCTCGTCGCTCACGGCCTTGCCGCTTACGCGCACGCGCTTCTCGCTCTCCCCCACGCTCGACAGGAAATCCTGAGTCTCGGACGTGGCCGCCTCGGTTGCGGGCGTTGCATTCATCTCGCTCATTCGGCCGTCATCTTCCTTGCCAGTTGCTTGCCCACGATACGGGCAACTATGTTAAACAGCAGCACGCAGATCATCAGCAGTGCAGCGGTGCCCCAAACGATCTGCTGGGCCTCGGGGCTGCCCTCGCCGTAAATCTTGTAGATGTGCACGGCGAGCGACTCACCGGGGCGGAACACGTTCCAAGCGCAGGTGGGGCTCGACAGGTTAAAGCTCAAGAAGTTCAAACGCACCGGCGAGCTCATGCCCGAGGTAAAGAGCAGTGCCGCGGCCTCGCCAAACACGCGGCCGGCCGAAAGCACGATGCCGGTCACGATGGCAGGCATGGCCTCGGGGATCAGGATGTGCAGCGTGGCCTCCCAGCGGGTAAGGCCCATGGCCAGGCACGCATCACGCTGGGCCTGTGGCACGTCCTCGAGCGCCTGCTGAATCACGCGCACCAGGATGGGAATGTTAAACATGGTGAGTGCGACGGCGCCGGAGATGATGGAGTACTTCCAGCCCAGCTGCACCGAGAACACCAGAAAGCCGAACATGCCGACGACGATGGAAGGCAGCGAGGACAGCGTCTCGATGGCGGTGGAGGCGATGTCACGGATAGGGCCGTTCGGTGCGTACTCAACCAGGAAGACCGCTCCGCCCAGGCTGATGGGCACCGAGATGACCAGAGTGATCAGCAGCAGGTAGAACGAGTCGAACAGCTGGTAGAGTACGCCGCCCTGGGTTCCGTTGGCGCGCGCGGGCTGCGTGAGAAATCCCGGCTGGAACAGCGTCGAGATGCCCTCGAACAGGATGTAGGCCACCATGGAGACGACGATGAGCATGACGATGGCGGCGATCGCCGTCAGCACGCCCGTGGCGATGCGGTCCTGCTTTTGGACGCGCCCGAGTCTCGCCTCGTCGATGTGGATGCGCGTGCTAGCCACGAGCCTTCGCCCCCTTGCGGCCGATAAGGTGGATGATCAGGATGAAGATGAGGCTCATGCCCATCAGCAGCAGACCGAGCGCCCACAGAACATCGTCCTGGGCCGAGCCCTCGGCATAGACCGCCATAGACGTGGTGAGCGTGGTGGTGATGGTAGACGCCGGCGACAGCAGCGACGTCGGCATGGCCTCGATGCCGCCGATGACCATGCGCACGGCGAGCGTCTCGCCAAAGGCACGGGTCATGCCCAGGATGACCGCAGTCATGAGCGACGGCATGGCAGACTTGAGCACCACGTGCCAGATGGTCTGCCAGCGGGTGTAGCCCAGCGCGAGCGAACCCTGGCGGTAGCTGTCGGGCACGGCGCGCAGACCATCGATCGAAAGCGTGGTCATGGTCGGCAGGATCATGACGGCCAGCACGATGGCGCCGGGCAGGATGCCCAGACCCGTGCTCACGTGGAAAACGCTCTTCATAAGGCCGACGACCACGTGAAAACCGATGAGGCCAAAGACGACTGAGGGAATGCCGGTCAAAAGCTCAATAAGCGGCTGAAAGACCTTGGAGCCAAACTTAGGCTGGATCTCGACCGCAAAGATGGCAGAGCCGATGGCGATGGGCAGTGCGATGAGCGTGGAGAGCACCATGACCGCAAACGAGGTGACGATCAGAGGCAGGGCGCCGGTGTAGGGCAGGCCGTTTTCGGCCGTGTTAGCCAGGTCCCACATGGTACCGGTGAAAAACTCGACGACCGAGACGCCGTCCTTGACAAAAGCCGAGAGGCCCTTTTGGGCGACCATAAAGATGAGCGCGGCAACGACAAGCGTCACGAGCGCAACGCACGCGCCCGTGACGCCCAGGCCCACGTTCTCAAGGTCGCGCTTTGGCAGCTGTTTTGCCATTGCAAACCTTTCCGGGGCGATTACTTATTTAGCGGAGACCTCGCCGCTGGCGTCCTTGACGACCTTCATGGCAGAGACGGGGATAAAGCCCTGCTCCTCGACGAGCTTGCCCTGGACGTCGCCGGAGAGCATGAACTCCAGGAAGGCCTTGGTAGCCTCGTCGGCGTCCTTGGAGCAGTACATGTGCTCGGTAGCCCAGATCTTAAAGGAGTCGTCGGTGACGTTTGCGCTCTTGGGCTCCACGCCCTCGACCTTGATGGCGTTGAACTTGGAGTCATCAAAGTGCGAGAAGTCGAGGTAGGAGATGGCGTTGTCGGTGCTGCCCATCTGAGTCTGGACATCGCCGGACTTGTCGAGCTCGGCGTCGCCCTTAAAGTCGACGGCCTCGTCGCCAAAGACGGCGGCCTAAAAGTGGCGCGGGTACCGGAGCCGGCCTTGCGGTTGAGGACGACGATGGTGGCGTCGTCGCCGCCGACCTCCTTCCAGTTGGTGATCTGGCCGGAGAAGATACCCTTGAGCTGCTCGAGGGACAGGTCGTCGACCGTCACGTTCTTGGAGACGACGGGGCCCATGCCCACGACGGCGACCTCGTGGTCGACGAGGTTCTTGACCTGGTCGGCCTCGAGCTTGGACTCGGCGAAGACGTCGGAGTTACCGATGGTGACGGTGCCGGCGGCGACAGCGGTCAGGCCCTTGCCCGAACCGTTACCCGAGCCGGAGACGGAGACGTCGGGGTTGGCATCCATGAACTTCTCGGCAGCGGCCTCGACGAGAGCCTGGAACGAGGAGGCACCGTCGTAGGTCACCTCGCCGGAGACGGACTCGGCAGCAGTGGCGCTACCCTTGTCGACGGCGTTGGAAGCGCCTGCGCCGCCGCAACCAACGAGGCCGAGGCCCACGAAGCTGGCAAGACCACCAGCGAGGCCGAGGAACTGACGACGAGAATAAGCCTGATCGAGCATGATCTTCCTTTCATACATGCGACTCGCGGGCACCCTGCCCGCTTTGCTGTTTGGAAAGATACGGCCTCGACCGGGCAGCGCCCGCGCCAGCTGCGGTTTCTTACGGGCATTTGATAGACCCTTACCGCAAGCGCGGCACGGCCTTTACAAACGAATAACAAACCCGGCGTTTAGCGTGGCGCGCCTTTTACACCAGAGGAAGGTAGTCATTGGAGACAGTCTTGTTTGACTAGTCATTTAAGAACGTCCCCAACGACTACCCCAGCAACGCCGATGTTTTGGCAACGACAGACACTATGACCCAATCCGAGGGCACTAAAAAGATAGGAGCCCCCGCTCGT
>CABRFG010000051.1 GCA_902470095.1 uncultured Collinsella sp. | reverse complement strand
GGCATCGACCTGCGCCGATGCCCCCAACGTGGACACACATTTTGTCCTATAAGCCGAAAGGGATAGCAAAAAGGCCCCCGCAAAGCGGAGGCCTTAGGCAAGGCTATGTCGAGCTGCAGGATTCGCGCTACTCGCAGAGCGAAAGGGCGGCCTCGTCGGCAACGACAACGCAGTTGGTGTGCAGCTGCAGGATCGAAGCCGGGCACTTGGGCGCAACCGGACCATAGCACATATCGTGCACGGCCTGAGCCTTGGCCTCGCCGTTGGCGACGACCAGGATCATGCGGGCATACATGATGGTCTGGGTACCCATGGTGTAGGCCTGACGGGGAACATCGTCGATGCTGTCGAACAGGCGGCTGTTGGCCTGAATGGTGCTCTCGGTGAGGTCGACGCAGTGCGTGCCCTTGGAGAAGTGGTCATCGGGCTCGTTGAAGCCGATGTGGCCGTTGTTGCCAATGCCGAGCAGCTGCAGATCCGGGTAACCGGCGTCGGCGACAATCTTGTCGTACTCAGAGCAGGCAGCGGCGGCGTCGGGGTTGGAACCGTCGGGCACATGCGTGTTGTTCAGGTCGATGTTGATGTGATCGAAGAAGTTCTCACGCATGAAGTAGTGATAGCTCTGGGGATCGTCGTGCGAAAGGCCGCGATACTCGTCCAGGTTGTAGGTGCTGACCTCGGCAAAGTCGACGTCGCCCTTCTCGTACCAAGCAGCGAGCTGCTTGTAGGCACCGATCGGGGTGGAGCCGGTGGCAAGACCCAGCACACAGTCGGGCTTGAGGATAACCTGCGCCGAGATGATATTGGCGGCCTTGCGGCTCATATCCTCGTAGTCTTTAGCTTTAATGATCTTCATTACGCGTCCTTTCTCGTACAAGAGAGGCAAGGCTCCCTTACAAGCACTTGCCCGCGGCCCGCGTCGGCCGCAACCAACGTGTGCGGCCACCAGGGCGAGGTCGCGTAATGTATGTGTCTCGTGTCTAACCGCGTCGAGGCCCCTGCCCGTCCACGGTGACCCAAAGCTGTTTAGCCTCGGACAAATCCCATCTTGCCACGGAGGGCGTCCTCTTTCAAGGGCGCCCTCCGTAAACGTGTTTGAATTGTAGACTAATGGCCACGTGCACTTGCTAGCGCTCGCGAGCAACGATGAGCTGGTCCATCTCTTCGACATGCACGCCAACGGAGCCCTTGATGCTCGAGAACTCAACGGAGTTGCACACCAAGATGGGAACCGTCACATCGTAGCCCTCGGCAGCAATTGCCTCGCGATCGAACTCAATGAGCACATCGCCCTTATGGACGATGTCACCCACTTGCGCATGTACGGTAAAGTGCTTGCCCTCGAGCTGAACAGTGTCCAAACCAACGTGGATGAGCACGTCCAAGCCATCGACCGTGTTAAGCGCAACGGCGTGTCCCGTGGGAAAAATAGCCTCGACCTTGGCATCAGCCGGTGCAATCACACGCGTTCCGGTGGGCTGAATCGCCACGCCCTGGCCCAAAAGGCCGGTGGCAAACGTCTGGTCGTTTACCTCGGAAAGCGGAATGACATCGCCCGAGATGGGAGCATCCAGCGTAAGGACTCGACCACGCATACCAAAAGACCTTAGGACTTTAGTGAACATGCTCCCCCTCGGACATACCAATCAATCAAAATAATTTTAACAGTTTACCACTTGGCAACGGTTTTTGACCATTAGGGAAGTTCGCGCTTGACAACCTCGACGATGTCGTCGACAACGCGCTGGGTCAACTCGTGCGTCTCGGCCTCGGCCATCACGCGGACCAGCGGCTCGGTACCGCTCGGGCGCACCAGAATGCGGCCGCGGCCGTCAAGCTCCTTCTCGGCAGCAGCGACGGCATCCCAGATGGGCTGGCAATCGTCCAGACCAGCCTTGTTGTCGGAATGCACGTTGACGAGTACCTGCGGGTACTTCTTCATGATGCCGGCAAGATCGGTGAGGGTACGACCGGTGCGCTTGAGCACGGCCAGCAGCTGCAGAGCCGTCACCAAGCCGTCGCCGGTGGTGTTGTGCTCCAGGAAGATGATGTGGCCGGACTGTTCGCCGCCGATGACGGCGCCGTCCGCGAGCATGCGCTCCAGAACGTAGCGGTCGCCCACGGCGGTCTGAACCATCTCGAAGCCCTGCTCCTTCATAGCGATGGAGAAGCCCAGGTTGCACATGACGGTCGAGACGATCTCGGAGTTGGCGAGCTTGCCGCGAGCGGCGAGGTCAGAACCGCAGATAGCCAGGATGTAGTCACCGTCGATCTCATTGCCCTCGCTGTCCACGAACAGCACGCGGTCGGCGTCGCCGTCGTGGGCCAGACCGATGTCAGCATGGGTGCGCAGCACGAGCTCGCGCAGGGGCTCGAGATGCGTAGAGCCGCACTCAACGTTAATGTCGGTGCCGCAATAATCGGTGTTGATGGCATGCACCGTGGCGCCTAGGCGCTGCAGCGCGGCGGGCGTGGTCTGGCAGGAAGCACCGTGACCGCAGTCGACGGCAACGACCAGGCCATCGAGCCTCAGGCCATCAAGCGTATCGATGGCGTGGTCGACGTATGCCTTGCGGGCATCCTTCATCTTGATGATGTGGCCCACGCCGGCACCGGTCGGCAGCGTGTCGGCAGCCATGGCTTCCTCGGACATGACCCAGGCGCTGATCTCTTCCTCGACAGCATCGGGAAGCTTCATACCCTTGCGACTAAAGAACTTGATGCCGTTGAACTCCGGCGGATTGTGCGAAGCGGAGATGACAATACCGCCATCGAGCTCGTTTTGAACAGTGAGCAGCGCCACGGCAGGCGTGGGGATAACGCCGCAGCAATGCGGGCGGCCGCCCTCGGCCATAATGCCGGCGGTCAGAGCACTCTCGAGCATGGTGCCCGAAAGACGCGTATCGCGGCCGATGCAGATGTCCGAACCAAGGAACTTGGTCGCCGCGCGGCCCAGACGAAACGCGAGGTCGCACGAGAGGTCGGCGTTGGCGACGCCACGGACGCCGTCGGTACCGAAGATGTTCTGGGGCATAGGATCGCTCCTTCCCTAGCAGGCGATATGCAACCGCCCACCCTAGTCGAAAAAGAAAAGCGGGACCCGCCGAGGAATCGGCAGGCCCCGCTTGTACATTGTATCTCGAAAGGAGATAAAACCTTAGCGCTTGGAGAACTGGGGAGCGCGGCGGGCCTTCTTGAGGCCGTACTTCTTGCGCTCGACCACGCGAGCATCGCGCGTAAGGAAACCGGCCTTCTTGAGGTCAGCACGGTAGTCGCCAGCGTTCAGAAGAGCGCGAGCGATGCCCAGGCGCAGAGCGCCGGACTGACCGGAGATGCCGCCGCCATCGCACAGAGCGATAACGTCGAACTGACCGGCGGTGTCGGTCACCTTGAAGGGAGCAAGGGCGTTCTCAACGAGCTGATGACGGCCGAAATACTGCTCGGCGTCACGCTTGTTGATGGTCACCTTGCCGGTGCCGGGGACGAGACGGACGCGGGCGACGGCGTTCTTACGACGGCCGGTACCCTGGTAGACAACGGTGTTCTCAGCCATCTTTAAGCCTCCAGCTCAATCTTCGTGGGGTTCTGGGCAGCATGCGGATGCTCGGTGCCAGCGTAGACCTTAAGCTTGGTCATCTGGGCACGGCCGAGGGTGGTCTTGGGCAGCATACCGCGAACGGCGCGCTCGATGACCTTCTCCGGGTGCTTCTCCATAGCCTGGCGGAAGCTCTCAGCCTTGAGGCCGCCGTTGTAGCCGCTGTGGCGATAATAGGTCTTCGTGTCGGCCTTGTTACCGGTAAGCTGGACCTTATCGGCGTTGATGACGACAACGAAGTCGCCGCAGTCGCTGTTGGGCGTGAACTGGGGCTTGTTCTTACCGCGCAGGATCATTGCGATCTGGGTGGCAAGACGGCCCAGGACAGCACCATCGGCGTCGACGAGAACCCAGTTGCGCTGGACCTCGCCCTGCTTGGCGTAGTGAGTCGATTTCGAAATCACTTAGACTCCTCCATGTACAGTACGTGTTGTTACAGAGATTCACGGGGCTCTGCAAGTAACCCGTCCATATTACCCCGCTCGCCGTACGAGTCAACAGGTATTTTGGCTCCGACCAGAGTTTCTGCACATGTCGTCCATGGGTCATGACTTCGCGACGCTAGCGCTCGACAAACGCCTCGATATCTCCCAGCAATCGCTTTGCCTCCTGGCGGCCCTGAATATACAGGTCCAAAAGCTTTGCCGAATCGTGCTCAACGTGGCCGACCTCGACCGGCTTTTGCGGAGCGACGACCAACGCGCGGCCCTCGCGCTCATACTTCCACAGGTGCATGCGCTGGATGTTGTAGCGGTCGTGGCGCGTCTCGATTCCCTCGAGCAGATAGGGGTAGTCGGCATAGCGAGCGCGCGCGGCAGGCATAAACTCGTAAGGCTTTTTCTCGTACGAGCGGTCCTGCGTGACGATGACGACTGCACGGTCGAAGCCCGCCTCCTCCAGCACGTGCTCGATGGGGATCGAATCGGCTACGCCACCGTCGACGTATTTGTGCCCGTCAATCTCGACCGGCGGCGTCACCAGCGGCAGCGACGTCGATGCGCGCACGGCGTCGAGATCGAGCACGGCGCTTTTGACCGGGAGATACGTGGCGGTTCCAAAGAGCATGTCCGTCGCGACGGCGTACATCTCGATGGGGCTCGCGTCGAACGTCTCGTTGTCAAAGGGATCCAGGCGGTCCTGGACATCGTTGAAGATAAAGTCGTAGCCGACGATGGAGCCCGTGGACGCAAACGATGCGGCGCCCATGAAGCGGCTATCGTTGCAGAAAGCCAGGTTGATGCGGTTGGCGCGGCCGATCTGGTGCGACTTATAGTTCACGCCGTTGAGGGCGCCGGCCGATACACCGTAGACAGCCGGAATCTCAACGCCAGCCTCCATGAGAACGTCGAGCACGCCCGCGGTAAACTGCCCGCGAAAACTACCACCCTCCAAAACGAGCGCGACCTTGCCGGCGTTCTTTGCCTTATCTTCTGCAGTCATATTGACCTCCTGCGATTGCGTTTTGGCTTTCTTCTACCCAGTTTTGGAATGGAGGGCGCTTAGGTTTTGGAGTTGAGGAGATGGAGCGGAAAGTGCGTCCCAGTTTGAGGCGGCATTCCGGGATGCGCTTTCCGCTAGCCATTCATTTGGAAATTGCGTCCCGTTCCGAATGAGGATTCCGGGACGCACTTTCCGCCTGGGCCGCCATTGGGAAAGCGCGTCCCACCCTGCGTTGCCGTAGCGTTTTCTTTACGCCCGCGCCCTGCATAGAGTTCGATTCTCCGCGGTACGGACTAGAAATAAAAAGGCAGGTAGATATGAATATCTACCTGCCTGTTACTTATGGTGGAGGCGCGGAGAATCGAACTCCGGTCCACGAAAGCCCCCTGATTGGCATCTCCAAGCTCAGTCACTGGTTTTGTCTCGGACGCTTTGCGCGCAGCGACACGCTCGCGGCGTCCTAACCGGTTCGGTCTTAGCCTGCGCCATACCGATTACGTGCGCAGGAGCATTCCCCTAAAATGACGTCGCGCCGGTGTCGGGGAAATCACCGGGTTGACGCGCCGCTATAAACTAAGCAGCGAGAGCCATAGGCTCAAAAGAAGAGTTGTTGTCAATTCAATTTGACGGTACCCCTGTTTAACGAGGCGAGGAGACCTCGGCTTGCTTCCTCTCTCAGAGCTATCGTGTCGAAACCAGTCGCCCCCGAATGTCGGGAAAGTCTGGATAGCATTGGGCACGAGTACCCAACACCCGTCGACTTTTCAAGGAACATACGGGGCGAGCCCCGCTTGTGGAGTGTTATCTTACCACGTTCTGAAAGCGGACAGCTGTTCTATGCACGAGCTGTGAAGACCCCAATGTGCGCCGCACTTCGCACTTTTGCTACCGATCGCGTCACGTATATTTTCGCCAAGCAAAATTGACCCGTCGAAAGGACCGTTATGGATACCAAGCAGCAACTCGTCAATGCCCTCGCAGGCCTGGGCTCAACCATTACCGAAGCTATGGATGTCATCGAAGGCTTTGTCCCCTGCGGACATCCCGCCCTCACGGTATCGAACGCACTCGTCGCGCTGGACGCCGACGATGATGCTGCTCTCGCCCAGCAGCTCGAGACCGTCGAGGGTTTTATCGACCACGTGAGTGAGAACCGCGGCGTGTCCGCCTACCACGGCATCGAGGTCGAGCTCGCGGGTCCCAAAGTCGATCTGCTCGCAGCAATCCGCGAGGTAGGCGCCCTTATGCAGACCGCAGGCGTCAAGAACACCCAGGTCAACGAGTGGGTCTACCGCAGTCTGGCAGCACTCGACAGCTCCGACGAAAAGGCAGCCGAGCAGCTCACCGAAGCCCCTGCCATCAAAGCTGCACTTGCCTAAAAAGGCCTGCACCCTGGCGGCTGCGGTACCGCCCGGGTGCAGGCCATAAGCTCAATCGAAAACCCTAACGCAGATACGCTTTCGCGTTGTCCAAGCTGTACGCAATCGTCGAGCCGTTGTGCAACAGCGACGACGTCTGCGGGGTAATCGTGCCGGTAATACCCAGTGCCAAGAGCGCTGAGTTGGTGAGCATCACCTTAGAGTAGGAGCTCGTCAGACGATCAACGAGGCCCTGGCTCATGCGGCGCAGGCGCACGATCGCAGCGAGATCCGTATCGGTCAGGATGATATCGGCGACCTCCTTGGCGATGTCGCTTCCGCCACCCATCGCCAGGCCCACGTCGGCCAAACCGAGCGCCGGCGAATCGTTGACGCCGTCGCCCACCATGGCAACGTGGCGCCCCTCGCTCTTAATGCGCTCCACATAGGCGTACTTGTCCTCGGGCAGCAGCTCGGCCTTAAACTCGTCGACCCCCGCCTCTCGCGCAATGCGCTCGGCTGTGCGCTCGGAGTCGCCCGTGAGCATAACGACATGCTTGACGCCCAGCGCATGCAGGTCGGCGATGGCCTCGCGGACCCCGGGCTTGAGCGGATCCTCGATGCCGAGTACGCCGACGACCTTGCCATCGACCGCCAGATACAGCGGCGACAGGCCCTGCATCTTGAGGTCGATTTGCTCCTTGATGTCGGACTCGAGCTGCGCACCCTCGTCCTCAAACACAAAGTGCGCGGAACCGATGATGGCGCGACGCCCTTCAATGGACGAAGCGATGCCGTGCGCCACGATGTACTCGACCGCAGCGTGACGCTCGCGGTGCTCGAGCCCGCGCTCGCGGGCGGCGTTGACCACGGCACGCGCCACCGGATGCGGGAAATGCTCCTCCAAGCAGGCGGAAAGGCGCAGAACCTCGTCCTCGCTCCAGCCATCGGTGGTGAGCACGCAGGCAAGACGCGGCTGCGCCTCGGTGAGCGTGCCGGTCTTATCAAACACGATGGTATCGGCCTTGGCAAACGACTCAAAGTACTTCGCGCCCTTGACCATGACGCCCATCTTGGCGGCATCGCTCATAGCGGTCATGACGGCGACCGAACCCGTGAGTTTAAGTGCGCACGAGTAGTCGACCATCAGCGCCGCTGAGGTCTTGATGAGGCTGCGGGTGGTAAGCGCAACCAGGCCCGCGAGCAGGAAGTTCCACGGGACGATCTTGTTGGCGAGGTCTTCCATGTGCGACTGGCCCTCGGACTTGAGCGAGTCGGCCGCCTGCACGAGCGAGACGATCGAGCGGAGCTTGGTCTGAGCCGTGTTGGCGCGCACACGCACCAAGATACTGCCGTCTTCCACGACGGTGCCGGCGAATACATCGTCGCCCGCGCTGCGCTCGACGGCAAGCGGCTCGCCGGTCAGGGTCGCCTGGTTAACCATGGCGCTTCCCTGCTCGACCACGCCGTCGATGCAGATGGACATGCCGGTGCGAACGGCGACCAAGTCGCCGGGCTCAAGCTCGGTCGCGGCAACGCTTACCTCGGTGTCGCCGACGACCTTTTGCGCCTTGTCGGGCACATCAAGCAGCGAGTTGATGAGCTCGTTTTCGCTCATGGCGCGTGTGTAGTCCTCGAGCAGCTCGCCCACGTTGAGCAGGAACATTGTCTGGCCCGCGGTGTCGACATCACGTTTGACGAACGAAATGCCGATGGCCGAAGCGTCGAGCACTGGAACGGTCAGGCGCGGCTGCGCCAGCTCATGAAGGGCAGCGCGCAAAAAGGTCATGTAACCGGCCACAACAAAGATGGCACGCAGCGGCGTAGGCAGGAACCAGCGGCGCGCGTAGTGGGCGCCGATAAGTGTGGCAAGATCCATGACGAGTTTGTGCTTGCGTGGCTCAAGCTGCATCACGTAACCCGTCTTTGCGTCGGCAATGGCCTGGGCATCGAGCGCACCCAAGGCGTCGAGCACGCCCGCACGACACTGCTCGTCATATTCGAGCGCTATCTGGCCAATACGGCCGTAGACGCGCACCTTGTGCACGCCGTCGATATCGCCGCTGAGCTTAAGAAGTGCATCGAGATCGCTCTCTGGCACAGGACCCGCCAATTGAAGACGGGTCCTGCCGGGGATCTCGCTAATAATCGAGAATCTCATAGTTTGTGCCTGGGAGCGTTACTCAGCTGCCTCGTCAGCAGCGGCCTCGCTCTGGGTGATGTAGGCCGCCTCGGCAACCATGTCATCGACATTAGCCTTGGCCTGCTCGACCATGTCCTGGTAGCAGTTCTTGATGCGCATGCCGCACGCGATACCCTGCACGCAGGCATTCTTGACCGGAGCGCTGGTAAGCAGCTTGATGCCGGCAGTACCAAGCAGAAAACCGCCACCGACAAGCAGGGTGTTAAACGTCGACTTCTTCATGTTGCTTCTCCCTTTTGCCGCATTGGACGCGGCACGGTGCCTCAGCACCCGAGTAAACAAGTTTGCTCGAGCACACTTTTGGAAAATAGTTTAGTTTATCTAACTATCAAGTTCAACAAAGGTTAACTTTTTGGAAACTATGGGGGTGAACTCAATATGACAAAGGGACAGTCCCTTTGTCATATTCCTACAGCTGCCAGTCCGCCGCCTCCTTTTGCAGCGCAACCATGCGAGCGAATTCTCCACCTGCCGCCTTGAGTTGCGCCGGAGTGCCCTGCTCGGCAACCACACCATCCTTGAGCACAACGATTTTGTCGGCATTTTCCACCGTACGCATACGGTGGGCAATAACGATAACCGTCTTACCTGCAAGCAGACGGGAGAGTGCCTGCTGTACCACGGTCTCGTTCTCCACATCCAAGCTCGCCGTCGCCTCGTCCAACAGCACGATGGGCGCATCTTTGAGCAGCGCGCGGGCGATGGAGATGCGCTGGCGCTCGCCACCGGAGAGTTTGGAGCCGTTCTCGCCGATCATGGTGTCATAGCCCTGCGGCATGCGGTTCACGAACTCGTCGCAGTTGGCGGCACGCGCGGCCGCAAGCACTTCCTCATCGGTGGCATCACGACGCCCGAGGCGGATGTTTCCCATCACTGTGTCGTCAAAGAGCAGCACGTCTTGGAAGACGATCGCGTAATCACGCAGCAGTACCTCGGGATCGACGCTCGCAACATCCACACCGCCCACGGCAACCTTGCCCGCGGTGGCATCCCAAAAGCGCGCGGCCAGGCGGCTCACCGTAGACTTACCGGAACCCGAAGGACCGACCAGTGCCGTAACTTCGCCTTCCTTGGCGGTAAAGCTCACATCGGTAAGAACTTTCTCGCCGGCGCGGCCGTCCTCGCCCGCACCATATCCAAATGCCACGTGATCGAACACCACATCGTGGCCCACGGGCTCAAATATCTCGCTGCCCCGCGCCACAGGCTCTTCCATGATGGAACGCATGCGCTTGGCAGACGACTCGGCGGCAAACAGCTCGGACATTAACATTAACGCCTGGTCAAAGGGCGCATAGATACGGCTCACCATAAGCAGGAAGGCAAACATCACCAAAAAGTCGACCTGCCCGGAGGCGACCACCGCGGCGCCCGTAACCAGCGTGGCGGCAATGCCCAGACGCAGGATGACAAAGGCGGAGTTGACCAAAAGCCCGTTAACGAGCTCGCCCTTGGTAGTCTCGCGCTCCTCGGCATCGATCACGGCGTTGAGCCCCTCAAGATAATGGGCCTCCTGGTTGGTGGCGCGGATCTCGCGAACGCAGTCGAGCGTCTCTTGAATTGCCTCGGTAACCTTGACCTTCTCGGCGCGCACGCGATCGAACACCGGAGTCATGGGGCCGCGTGTTAGATAGAGCACGGCAAAGGCCACGGGAACGCTCCAAAACGCCGCGATCGCCAGCTGCCAGCAAAAGAACAGCGACGCCACGAACACAATGGCGCTTGCGATGATGGCGCCCCAAAGCTCTCCCAGCACGTGGCTGTAAGCGTGCTCCATGGCCTGGACGTCGCCCATGATGGTCTCGGTTAAATCGGCCAGATCACGACGACCAAAAAACGACAGCGGCAGTTTGCGCAAGCGCTCGGCAATCTCCATACGCTGCTTGCCGCACTCCTCGTAAAAGATGCAGTAGGTGTAGTAATACTGCTGCCAGTTAGAGGCAAAGAGCAACACGAAAAAGACCAGGAGGCCGCCCACGATCGGCAGGGCATCCAGCAGGCCAGCCCCGCTGGCGAGATGCTCGACAAAGCCGGCCATAACCAGGAATAAAAAGCCCATGCCAGCCATGGTAATAAGATTAGTGAGCGTGGTCCAGAAAATGCCGCGTTTTACGCCGGCGACGCCTTTATCGGATAGGAAATACTTCTTTTGGAATGAGGCGAACATTTAGGCCTCGCCTCCCTTCGTGACGGCGGCATCCGCGGTCGCTGCAGTGATTTTCCAGCTCGCGGCCTGTTCGTATTCGGCCCACATCTTGGCATACAGACCGTTTTGGGACAGCAGCTCGGCATGGGTACCCGACTCCTGCACGCTACCCTGGTTGAGCACCACGATTTGGTCTGCGCCCACTACAGTCGAGAGTCGGTGCGCAATCATAATGACCGTGCGACCCGCCGCCAGTTTGCTAAAAGCACGTTGGATGAGCGCCTCGTTCTCGGGATCGGCAAACGCCGTGGCCTCATCGAGCACCACGATAGGCGCGTCTTTTAGGATCGCGCGGGCGAGTGCCACGCGCTGGACCTCGCCGCCCGAAAGATATGCTCCGCCGGCACCGAGCATGGTATTGATGCCCTGTGGGAGCTTGGCCACAATGTCGTCGCACTGAGCTGCGGAGAGGGCCGCACGCACTTCGTCGTCAGTGGCCGTAGGCTTGGAGGCGCGCACGTTATCGGCAAGTGTTTGCCGGAACAGCTGGTTGGTCTGGAACACGAAGGCGACCTGGTCCATAAGCTCGTGCGGATCCATATCGCGAACGTCCACACCGCCTACGAGCACTCGACCCGAGGAAACATCCCAAAAACGCGGAATCAGGCTTGCGCAGGTTGACTTACCGCCACCCGAGGGACCCACCAGGGCGAGGGCGCTACCCGCGGAAACGCTAAAACTCACATGGCTAACGGCAGGTGCTTCGGCACCCTCGTATGTAAAGCTCACGTCCTCAAATCGCACGTCGGCGCCGGCAGGGTGCTTGGGTTGGGCGGGCACGGAGAGCTGCTTGGAATCCATGACGCTTCGAATACGAGCCAGCGAATCGGCACTCATCTGAGAGGCCTCGCCCACAGACATGAGCTTGGTCATGGCCGTCGGTACCACGGCCGAAAATATCGCGTAAAACGTGAAGTTGGTCATAAAATGCGCGAAGTCCGTCTCGCCTGGCGCCAACAGCAACGCCACGGGCAACAGGAATGCCACAAGACCATTGAGCGCGGTAAGGTTGAGTACCTGCGGACCTCGGCAGAACGTGCCCGCATAGTTTTGTGCCATGTCGGCGTATTCGGCGATCGCATCGTGGAAGGCCTTAAAGGAGTAGACCGTCTGCTGAAACACCTTGACCACGGGGATGCCGCGTACGTATTCGGTGCCGGTCTTGTTCATCTTGACCAGCGCTCCCATGTAGGCCTTCATAAACTCGCCACCCTTGCCGCCCATCATGGCGGCCATGGCGCCAAACGAAACGACGACCGAGATAAGGCATGCCGCGCCCAAGCGCCAATCGAGGGCGAAAAGCAGCACGAGCAAGCCCACGACCATGGCGACGGCGCCTGCGATATCGGGCAGCATGTGTGCGAGCAAAGTCTCGGTGGAGGCGGCACACCCGTCTACAATGCGGCGCAGCTCGCCGGTGGCATGCGTGTCGAAGTAGCCGAGCGGCAACTTAAGCAGGTGCTCGCTCGTAGCCTTACGGATATTGGACGCGCAGCGAAACGCGGACAGATGCGTGCACATGAGCCCCACGAAATAAGCCACGATGCTTGCCAGGGCAAAACCCACGGCCCACCAACCGTACATCGCGATGTTAGTGGCTTCGCTCCAGTTGGGCGCCACGGCGATCAGATCGCGCGCGACAAGCCAAATGCACACGTACGGGCCAAAGCTCAGCAGCTGCGAGAGCGCCGAGAGCGCCATGCCCAAATACGTTAGGAATTTGCGGTCACCGGCATACGCGAGCAACTCGCCGATGCCTCCACCTTCCCTTTTTGATTCCTTTGCCATGAGATTCCTTTCTAACGGCTTGAGAGTTAACCGTAATGAACTTATCATTGATGTGTTAGCCATGGCTCACAATCAAGCCAGGCGTGGACGTTTCGGCAAAGGAAAGGGACGCTTTTGCAAATACAGCGGGCAGCGACCGACATAACCGAGCTCTACGCACCGCAATTTGAGCAGTTTGGCCTGGAGCTTACCGGCAAGGGCGCCGTCTTTACCGGCGAGGTAGCAAACGACCGGGCGCACGGCCGCGCATGGATTATGCCTCTCTCCCCTGCCTGCATCGTCATGGAGCATTTCATAACCCCGACGCGCAACATGCACCTAGCCGAATACACGCCCGAACCGTACGCATGCGTGAGCGAGGTCAGCGCGCCCACACTTACATGCATGCCCGAGGCTGGCATAACGCCCGCGAACCTCAAACCATTGCATGGACCGTGGCCAAACAATGCCGTTTGCAGCTTTATCCAAGATAGCTGTGGCGAGGAATTAAGCCCGCTGTTTGCGGGGGAGCTTTATCACTCGCGCTCGGTGCTCTTTTTGCCTGGATATTTTGACGAACTGGAGCACCGCTATCCCACCGAGTTCGCGGGAATCTTTGAGGCGTTTGCCGAGCCATGGCATGAGGAAGCGACGTCTGCCATCTGCCACACGCTGCGCCGGATTAACGAGGACCGCGCCCGCACCGCAGGCGGACACGTCTATATGCAGGGCATCGTGGAGACCATGGTCGCGGAGCTCGCCTGTTCGCGCGCGGCCCACAAGCAGGCGCGGCAGGCGGCAGACACACGCGTCAGCATTACCATTGCCGAAGAAGCAACGGCAATGATTGAGCGCGCGCTCGACAAAGGCAGACGTGTGGGTATCAACGAGGTGGCCGAGAGGCTCTACACAAGCCGCTCCAAACTATGCGCCACCTTTAAGGCCCAAACCGGCGAGTCCCTGGGCGCCTACATTCGCAGACGCCGTATGGAGCGAGCACAGGATCTTTTGGCCGATAGCTCGCTCACGATAGCGCAGGTGGCAGAGCGTCTAGGCTACCCTCAGCAGGCCGACTTCGCCCAAGCCTTCAAACAATACACCGGCACCACCCCCACCGCTTGGCGAAGCAAGCATCGCTAAGGCCCAAGCTCCCTGGCCGTAACGGAGCGATTAATTAGCCACCGCCCGTCAGCTCACCCAGGATCTAAACGTCAAGATGCGCACAATCAAGCGCCTTTTTGATAAGAGGGACAGATCGATCAGCCAAATACAACGGAATGTTGAGCACCCCGTCGTCGAGCTTTAGGTTCTTAAGTGAGTAGCGGACCCTCAATGGAGTCGTCTCCGCATGCTTGTCGGCATAGTACTTAAGGCTCTTGGAGTGAACGACCTCTCCCGATTTGACCTCGACGGGAACGATTTCGTTTCCGACTTGAATCAAAAAATCGACTTCGTGCTTCGGCTTCTCGTTTGTCCAGTAACGCGGAGCAGCATCTAACTGTGAAAGTAATGCCTGAAGCACATAGTTCTCGGCGAACGAACCTTTGAACTCCGAAAATAGCGCATCCGAGATGGCAAAAGCGGACGCATCCAGCCTTGCCATGCGGCGCAGCAAGCCGACATCAAGACAGTAGACTTTAAATGCCTTGAGGTCATCGTACGCAGAGAGCGGCACACCACCAGCAGCATTAAGGCGAACCGCCGTGATGAGCCCAGCATCGGCAAGCCATTCCAGAGCATCCTCGTATTCTCGAGCACGAGCCCCCTCGCGCACCGCACCCCAAACGAACTTTTTGTTCTCGCGCGCCAACTGAGCTGGAATCGAGTTCCATATTTGTGAAAGCTTGGCGAACTGCGCACGGCCACCATGCTTGGCAAAATCGCGCTCGTAGGAATCCAAGAGATCAGACAACACCTTATCGACCTGAACGATATCGCCCGTCTCCACCCACCGGCCAAGAGCCTCTGGCATGCCGCCGCATGCAAAATAACGACGAAGATGCTCGACGAGACGGACATGGAAGAAATCGGGCACTGTCTCGATCTGATCCAGGCCGCCAAGGTATTCGTCGTAGTTTGCAGCGCCCTCGGCTTTCAGAAACTCGGAAAAGCTCATGGGGCGCATCTCCATAAACTCGACCTTTCCCACCGGAAAAGCGCTGGTCTCACGGGACAAGCGAACGCCCAACAAAGACCCTGCGCATGCGACGTGATACTCGGGGGCCTCGTCACAGAAGTATTTAAGGGCGCCGACTGCAGAAGGACAATCCTGGATCTCATCAATAATAAGCAGCGTTTCGCCGGGCTCGATAGGCTGTCCAAGTGCCAGGGAAAGATTTGAGATGATCCGTCGAGGATCGCGCGTACCTTCGAAAAACTGAGCGTACTCGCTCTGTACCCCAGGTGACGGCTCCTCGAGCGTCAGATACACAAAATTGAGGTACGAGGTTCGGCCGAACTCCTTAAGCGCCCACGTCTTTCCAACCTGGCGCGCCCCCTTAAGGATAAGCGGCTTACGATATTCTGACGCTTTCCAAGCGTTAAGCTTGGCAATGATATCTCGCTGCATGACCGAACCTCCCGCAAAGAAACTTCCGTAAACGTGATATTTCCCACATTTTACCCTAGGTAAAACGTGACATTTATCACATTCACGGAAGTTTTAAGCTCATTTCGCCACACTTTCATCACATTCAAAAGGCGGAGGCGCATTTTGCGCCTCCGCCACCATCTTTCCTATCAGCCTACCTGACCCGAACGGCCGAGTCGTCACGGAACCGAGGGGCCGGGCGCAGGGCCTTGCCTCTCAATGAGTTCCGCACGAACAGGAGGCGCCAGTGGCGCCTCCGTCGTGAGTCAGGACTGTCCGAAATTGAGAGGCAAGGCCCTGCGCCCGGCCCCTCGGTTCCCGTTTACGAGAGCGACGTTCTCAGCAACTCGTTGAAGAGCTTCGGGTTGCCCTTGCCGCGGCTCGCCTTCATACACTGGCCCACCAAAAAGCCGATGACCTTCTGGTTGCCGTCACGATACTGCTGCGCCTGATCGGCACAGTTTGCCAGCACGTCGTCCACAATCGGCTGCAGCGCGCCGGCATCGCTCACCTGGCGCATGCCGCGCTCGTCGACAATCTTGTTGGGATCGTCACCGGTCTGGGCCATGGCCTCAAAGACCTCGTGTGCCTGGTTGGAGCTGATGGCAGCGGTCGCCAGCAGCTTAGCCAGCGCTGCCACCTGAGCCGGCGCGATGCCGGACTCGGCGAGTGACACGCCTGCGCCCTTAAGATAGGCGATCATCTCGTTCACCAACAAGTTTGCGACCGTCTGGGCCTCCTTGCCAGCCATGCCAGCAGCGGCGGCCTCAAAGAACTCGGCAAACTCGGGGTCGCCCGCGATTTGCTCGGCATCGGCAGCCTTAATGCCAAAGTCGGCCTCAAAACGGGCGCGCTTGGCATCGGGCAGCTCGGGAATCTCGCCACGGCAGCGGTCGATAAACTCGTCGTCCAGATCGAACGGCGCCAGATCGGGGTCGGGGAACAGACGATAGTCGTCGGCCGTCTCCTTGACGCGCATGACCACGGTGCGCTTGCGGCTGGGCTCCCAGTGGCGGGTCTCCTGATAGATGATGCCGCCCTCCTCGAGCACCTCGGCCTGGCGACAGATCTCGTAGGCAAGACCATCATGCAGGCTCTTAAACGAGTTGAGGTTCTTGAGCTCGGTCTTGGTGCCCAGCTTGGTCTCGCCGCGGCGGCGCAGCGACACATTGCCGTCGCAGCGCATGGAACCCTTCTCCATGGAGCAGTCCGAAATGCCCAGCGTCACAAAAATGCGACGGAGCTTCTCCATAAACAGGCGAGCCTCCTCAGGCGTGCGCAGGTCGGGCTCGGTGACGAGCT
>CABRFG010000050.1 GCA_902470095.1 uncultured Collinsella sp. | reverse complement strand
CGCTCGCATGGGTATCGCCGATGGCGAGGTCGTTGAGCTCGTGAGCGATATGGGCCGCGACCGCGTGCGCGTGGAGACGACGCCGTATCTGCATCCGGCGTGCATCTTTACGTCGGCCGCCCCCGGTGGGCGTTCGTTTGGCCGCGATGCCGGTGACGCTCAAGCCTTGGGTGTGGGCCCGCTCGACCATACGCCGTTGCGTTGGGATCCGTTGACGGGTGCCGCGCTCACCCAGGAAAACGCCGTTCGCGTGGAAAAGATCACGGAGCACGAGGATAATAACGACTGATTGACTCAGCCGATCGAATTGGCTGATAGTTTGACGTTCGAACGATTGATTCACCTTTGGTTTTGAAAGGCCGCACATGAGCGATAGCCAGAACATGTCCGATGAGGTGCGCGCCCGCCTGCGCGCCATTCCTTCCGTCAACGAGCTGCTTGCCGAGTGGCCGGTAGTGAAGGCGGCGGGGGAGACCTGCGACGCGGTGGTGCATGCCGCCGTGACGGCCGAGCTCGACGAGGAGCGTGCCGCCATTCGCGCCGGTGCCGCCCCGCGTTCCAAGCGCGAGCTGGCATCGGCTATCGAGTGGCGTGCGCATCGCTCCGCGCTGCCAAGCCTGCGTCCCGCCGTCAACGCCACGGGTGTGGTTATCCATACCAACTTGGGCCGCGCCCCGCTCGCGGAGTCGGCGGCCAAGGCCGTGGCCGAGGTTGCGCGCGGGTACAGCACGCTCGAGTATAGTGTGGAAACCTGCTCGCGTGGGTCGCGCAGGGAACATGCCGCGCAGCTGATCCGCTCGCTTACCGGTGCCGAGGACGCGCTGGTCGTTAACAACAACGCCGCCGCTGTGCTGCTGGTGCTGGCGACCCATGCCGCGGGCAAAGAGGTCATTGTGAGCCGCGGCGAGCTTGTCGAGATCGGCGGCAGCTTCCGCATCCCCGACGTCATGGCGGCCTCGGGCGCCAAACTCGTCGAGGTCGGCGCTACCAACCGCACGCATCTGGGCGACTATGAGCGCGCCATCACGCCAGAAACGGCCATGATCCTGAAGGTTCATCCTTCCAACTATCGCATCGAGGGTTTTCACGAGGAAGTGAGCTCTCGGGAGCTCGCCGCCCTGGCCCATAAGCATGGTCTGCTGTTTTACGAGGATCAAGGGTCGGGCGCGCTCCTGCCCGATGACATCCTGGTGCGTGGCGGCGAGGAACCCACGCCGGCTTCGGTTGCGGCGGGGCTCGATCTGGTGTCGTGCTCGGGTGATAAGCTACTGGGAGCCGCGCAGGCGGGCATTATCATGGGCCGCCGCGATCTGGTTCAGGCCTGTGCGTCACATCCGCTTATGCGCGCTCTGCGTCCGGGCAAGTTGGCGCTCACGGCGCTCGAGGCCACACTGCGCATCTACATGGACGGTGCCGATGTTGCCCATCGCGATATTCCGGTACTCAACATGCTCACGCTTCCGCAGGCTCATCTGGAGCGTCGCGCACGCAAGCTGCGCGAGCTGATGGTGGCGGGTCTCGATAAGGCTGGCTGCCCGTGTGCCGTGCAGGTGGAAATCGTCGAGGAGTCGTCGACTCCCGGCGGCGGCTCGCTGCCTACCGTCGAGCTGCCCACCATGTGCGTTGCCGTGCGCCTCGTCGATGAGCGTCTTTCCGTTGACGCGCTCAAGCGCTCGCTCGTCCAAGATCTCGACACGCCGGTTGTCACGCGCACTTCGCACGATCGTATCCTGTTTGACGTACGCACGCTCGTGGGCGAACGCGATATCGAGACCGCGGCGTCGACGCTTGTCGCGTGCGTCGAGAAGGCGATTGCTCGATGAGTGAGGTTCAAGCGCTGGTGGAGTGTCCCGTTATCGTCGGCACGGCGGGCCACGTCGACCACGGTAAGTCGGCACTGATCGAGGCACTGACCGGCAAGAATCCCGACCGCCTGGAGGTTGAGCGCCGTCGTGGTATGACCGTGGAGCTTGGCTTTGGCGAGCTGGCACTGCCGAGTGGCAAGATCGTTGGCCTAGTCGACGTGCCGGGTCACGCGCATTACTTGCGCGCCATGGTGCAGGGTGCGACGGGCATCGACGTTGCCGTGCTGGTGGTCTCTGCCGTGGAGGGCGTAATGCCGCAGACCCGCGAGCACGTGCACGTGCTGGAGCTGCTGGGCGTCACGCATATGGTGGTCGCGCTGACGATGTGCGACTTGGCCGATAACGAGATGACCGAGCTTGCCGAGCTCGATGTCGATGACTTTTTGTCGGGTACCGTGTTTGCGGACGCGTCGATTGTCCCCGTGTCGTCCAAGACCGGCGCGGGAATCGATGACCTGCTGACTGCGCTTGACGAGCAGGTTGCCGCTTGCTGGGATTCCTGCCGTGCCCGTGCCGAGCTCACCGATGCCGCACCGCGTCTGCCTATCGACCGCTGCTTTACGATCAAGGGCGTCGGCACCGTCGTGACGGGAACGCTGCACGATGCGCCGGTTGCGGTGGGCGACGAGCTCGTCGCCCTGCCGTCGCGTACGGTCTGTCGCGTGCGCGGGATCCAGGTGCATGGCGATACGCCGCGAGCACTGCCCGGACAGCGCGTGGCGCTCAACCTGGTGGGCGATGGTGTTGCCGCGCTCGATCGCGGTGAGATGCTCGGCGTGGCGGACCGCTTTGGTCAGACGTTGCGCTTTATGATGACGTTTACGTATTTGGGTCGCGAGGGCGCCAAGCCGCGTGTGCTCGAGTCGGGCGCGCGCGTGCATGTGATGGCCGGCACAGCCGAGGTCGTCGGCCGCATCATGCTTTTGGAGGGCGAGGCCCCCATGGCGGTAGGCGAGACCCGTACCGTGCAGGTGCGCTTGGAGGAGCTGCTGCCGCTGCGAGCCGGAGACCATGCCGTGGTGCTGTCGTATTCGCCCGTTATGCTCATTGGCGGCGGGTGTGTGCTGCTTTCGCGCTGCCGTCGCTCGCGCGAGCTTTCGGCGGGGGAGCGCACGCTGCTTGCGGCGCTTGAGGCCGGCGATGCCGTCGCTGGTGTGGATGCGTGGCTGGCGCTGCAGGCGTTGCCGGTCGTGGTTGCCGACGTTGCCGCAGCGCTAGATCTTGTTTCCGGTGGGGCCGACGCCGCGCTGAACGAGCTGGTGGCGCGAGGTGTTGTTTACAAGCTTGCCGGCTCGGGCGATGCGCTGTATGTGAATGCCGCCGTGCTCGACGCCGCGATGGATGCACTGGCGGCGACCCTGTCAGCCATGCACGCGGCGGCTCCTAAGGAGACGGGATTTACGCCCGGCGCCGTTGCCCATGCTGCGTGGCCTACCGCTGATGAAGGCGTTGCCGCGGCTCTGATTGCCGAGGGCTGCTCGCGCGGCGTATGCGCTGCCGAGGGGGCCGAGGTGTTCGACCCGCACTCGGCCGCCGCGGCGGCACGCGTGGTGCGCGAGGCCTGCGAACGTATTGTTGCCTTGCTGGACGAAGACGGCCTCGATGCACCGACATTGCCCGAGGTGGGCGAGCGGTTGCAGCTCGATCGCGACACCATGACGCGTGCCCTGCGCGAGCTTTCGCTCAACCGTTCCATCGTGAAGGTCGAGCGCGACGTTGCCTTGTCCGCTGCCGCCGAGGCCCATGCGCGCGAGCTCGTCGCCGCCGCCATTGAGACGGCCGGCGGCGCTGCTACCACGAGCGTGCTGCGCGAGGCCCTCGGTGTGTCGCGCAAGCGTGCCATCAGCATCTTGGAGCACCTGGATGCCGTGCGCTTTACGGTGCTCGACAAGGAAGCCGGCGGCCTGCGCTCCCTGCGCTAGATCGGCTGCCCCGCCCCACCTCCTCAGTTGCGGTGAAATAGTTCCTGTTTTCCGGTTTAGATACCTCTTCCAAGAACTATTCCACCGCAACTTTGAGGGTGGCCAGCCGAAGCTGGTCACCTTTGAGCCTTGAATCGGGCCGGTCGCCACGAAAAGGGCCTATCTACTACGTTTAGTTGACTACCCTCAACCATTCCGAAATTCGCGAAATTAAAACCGCAGGTAGACGGTTTGCCGATTTTCTAAAAACGCGGGTATGCTTGATACATGCCGGTCAAACGTAGTAGATAGCCCGTTTTCGTGGCTCAGCGCCCAGACCGGTCTTTTTGGACGGGGCTTTTTTGACTACTTTTGCCGGTCTGATGGCTCGAGCGGCCAAAACTATTCCGTCCCAAATTAGCTAGCCTGCTCGGTTTGGTAAAATACCGTCGCACTTGGGAACGGATGGGCTCCGGTGGGCTCCGCGGTCCTCAAAACCGTTGCGAGGCGTGCAAAACGTCTTGGATGTGTTCGATTCACATACGTTCCCGCCATACGCTACCAGCGCTTTTGTGCTCGCGGTCTTGCTGCGTGCCGCAAAGGCGCTGTTTTGTTTCTGCACGGGCTCGCCGTGTCCTCTGCCTTGTCGCCTACGGTAATTGGTCCCGTGCGTTGGGCTTCGAGCATGCCGATGGAGGTGTTTTGCCGTATGACTACCGTAAGACGGGCCGATCTTTCTTGCGTCGTCCAGGCGGGCGGGCTGTCCTCACGCATGGGCCGCGATAAGGCGCGCATGACGTTTTGCGGCGAACCGCTCATCGAGCGCGTGCTGGGTCGGCTGGCGACAGTTGCCGGCGAGTTGGTCGTGACGACGTCGCGCCCCAGCGAGCTTGCCTATCTTGAGGAGCGCGCGTTTGGCGGCATGGTGCCGCGAATAGTGCCGGACCTTGAGGGGCCGGCGGGCGCCATGCGCGGCATCGCGAGTTCGCTGACTGCGGCCCGGCTGCCCCTCGTGGCTATCGTCGCCTGTGATATGCCGTTTGTCTCTTCGGAGCTAATCGGTGCCCTTGCCGGCTGTGTCGAGGCCGATGCGCTCGACGTGTGCGTGCCGCGCGAGGAGCGGGGGATTGAGCCGCTTTGTGCCGTCTGGCGCCGTGGCGCGTGTGCGCCGGTCGCCCAAGAGCTGCTCGCCTGCGACCGTCAGCGCATTCGCTGCCTGATTAATCGCGTTCAGGCTGGTTATATGGATGAGCCGCAGATCGTTAAGGTTGCAGGCTCGACGCTCTGCTTCGAGAACGTCAATACGCCCGAGGAGTTTGCGGCGGCCGAGTTGCTCGCCTAGTTCTGCACACATCAATGACGGGAGATGCCGTGTCACATGATATTTGCCCCGATACTGGGGAACCTTGCACTTGCGATGGGTCCGAGCCTTGCACCTGCGGCTGTGGCGGCTGTGGACATACGGCCGAGGAAGAGGCAGCGGCGGCTGCGTATCGCGAGTCGCACCGCGAAGGCCCGTCCGGTGATGCCCTCGACCACGAGCGCAAGATTATCGTTTCGTTCGATAACACCTTCGATGTGATGGAATGCGAGCAGCTGTGCCTTGCCGCCGGTGTGCCCGGGCGCATCATGCCGCTGCCTGGCTCCATCACCGCCGGCTGCGGACTGTGCTGGGCTATGCCGTTCTCGGGCGATGCGCTCGCCGCCTTCCGCGCCGCCACCGAGGGCCGCATAACCCCTGCCGACTACCATCAGCTCGTCCTCTAACCACCAACACCACCACAAAGGTGCCCAATGTGGTGGTTTGGAACATGTGGACGAAACAGCTTCGAAACACGGGTTTTGCACGTCAGGCACTCAAAAACGCTTCTACCTGCATCGTAATCAAAACGAACATCCGCTCGTCGGCTTATGCGAAACTTTGCTGCAACAGTGCGATATTATCCATACTCGATAAAGTTCGCGACGCATAGGGTGCCGCGACCAACATTTTCGTTTCCCATCAATTGGAGGAAGCATGAGCTACACGCAGAAAGTTCTCGAAGAGCTCAAGGCCCGCTATCCCGAGCAGCCTGAGTTCATCCAGGCCGCGACCGAGATCCTCGGCACCATCCAGCCGGCGCTCGACGCCCACCCCGAGTACGAGGAGGCCGCCCTGCTGGAGCGCCTCGTCGAGCCCGAGCGCATCGTCATGTTCCGTGTTCCCTGGGTCGACGATCAGGGCAAGGTTCAGGTCAACCGCGGCTATCGCGTCGAGTTCAACTCAGCCATTGGACCCTACAAGGGCGGCCTGCGCTTTAACCCGACGGTCACCCTGGGTATGCTCAAGTTCCTGGGCCTGGAGCAGATCCTTAAGAACAGCCTGACCACCCTGCCCATGGGCGGCGGCAAGGGCGGCTCCGACTTTGACCCCAAGGGCAAGTCCAACAACGAGATCATGCACTTCTGCCAGTCCTTCATGACCGAGCTCTATCGCCACATCGGCCCCAACACCGACGTTCCCGCCGGCGACCTGGGCGTTGGTGGCCGCGAGGTTGCCTACCTGTTCGGTCAGTACAAGCGCCTGACCAACGAGTGGACCGGCGTTCTCACCGGCAAGGGCCTCTCCTTTGGCGGCTCGCTCGCCCGTACCGAGGCCACCGGCTACGGCCTGGCCTACTTTGTGGACGAGTACCTCAAGAGCCGCGGCGACTCCTTCGAGGGCAAGAACGTCGTCGTTCATGGCTCCGGCAACGTCGCCATCTACGCCGTCCAGAAAGTCTCCCAGCTCGGCGGCAAGGTGCTCGCCTGCTCCGATACCCACGGCTGGGTCGAGGATCCCGACGGCATCGACTACACCGTGCTCGAGCACGTCTACAACAAGAAGCGCTCCGGCCACGACAAGGGCGTTACGCTCGCTATGTACGTTGACGAGAAGCCCAACGCCGTGTGGCACGAGGGCAACGGCCGTGGCGTTTGGCAGCTGCCCTGCGACATCGCGCTGCCCTGCGCTCGCGAGAACACGCTGCTGCTCGAGGACGCCCAGGCGCTCGTCGCCAACGGCTGCAAGGTGGTCGGCGAGGGCGCGAACATGCCCACGACCATCGAGGCCACGACCTACTTCCAGGAGAACGGCGTCGCCTTTATGCCTGGTAAGGCTGCCAACGCTGGCGGCGTGCTCGTGTCCGGCCTGGAGATGAGCCAGAACGCCGAGCACCTGTCCTGGACCTTCGAGGAGGTCGACGGCAAGCTCGAGCAGCTCATGCGCGGCATGTTCCACAACGTGGACGACACCGCCAAGGAGTATGGCCAGGAGGGCAACTTTGTCATGGGCGCCAACATCGCCGGCTTCCTGAAGGTCGCCGACGCCATGCTCGCCCAGGGTGTCTGCTAAGTCTTCGCTCGACATAGCATGCGATGAGGCTTCCAGCCATTCCGGCTGGGAGCCTTTTTCTATGGTGGCGAGGGCTGTGCGCTCTCGTTTGGTACACTTAGAGGTACTGGACAAGTGAAGAGATGGGGGAGAACGTGCTCAAGTTCGGTACCTACGTCCGTGTTGGAAACGCGGCCGAAGCCTATGAGCTCTTGCAGAAGAACCGTAACAACAAGATAGTGGGCGGCGGCATCTGGATGCGCCTGGGTTCGCGTCGCGTGGCGACGGCGATTGACCTTTCGGCCTGCGGACTCGATCAGATCGAGGAGACCGAGACCGAGTTTCGCATCGGTGCCATGTGTACCCTGCGCCAGCTCGAGCGTCATGCCGAGCTCAACGCGCTTGTCAACCATGTCTTTGAGTTCGCCGTCCGCGATATCGTGGGCGTGCAGCTGCGCAACACCGCCACGGTGGGCGGCAGCATCTACGGTCGCTTTGGTTTCTCGGACGTGCTCTCCGCCTTCCTCGCGCTCGATTCGTACATTGAGCTGACGGGTGCCGGCCGCGTGCCGCTCGCCGAGTTCGTGGACATGGGCTACGTGCGTGACGTGATCGAGCACGTCGTGGTCGTTAAGCACGATTACCGTGCGAGCTACGAGGCCGTGCGCAAGGCCGCGACCGACTTCCCCTCCTTAAACGTCACCGCCGCCTGGTGGGACAACAGCTGGCATGTCACCGTGGGCGCCCGCCCGCTGCGTGCGACCCTGCTGCAGGGCGAGGCATGTGGCCTTATCGGCAAGCAGCCTTCCGAGGACGAGCTGCGCGCCCTTGCCGCATCCGTGCGTGCCCTGAGCTACGGCACCAATATGTGGGGCTCGGCCGACTACCGCCGTCGCATCTCGGCCCCGCTTGCCGTCCAGGCCGTGCGCCGCGCCGCCGGCATCGAGCTTTCGGCCGCGCTTGCCCGCGAGCTCGAGACCGTGCAAGTGCCTAAGTTTGCCACGGACGAGTATTCCTGCCGTCGCGTGCCCGGCGTCGATTCTAGCGAGGTGCGCTAATGGCTGCCAAACTCATCGATCTTTCCTTTACGCTCAACGGCCGCAAGATCAAGGTTCAGATTGCCCCCGACACCATGCTTTTTTCGCTTTTGCGTGAGCAGGGTTGTTCATCGGTGCGCTGCGCCTGCGAGACCACCAACTGCGGCCTGTGCACGGTGTGGCTCGATGGCGACCCGGTGCTGAGCTGCTCGGTTCCCGCCGCCCGTGTTGAGGGCCACACCATCACCACGCTCGAGGGCCTCAAGGCCGAGTCCGAGGCACTGGCCCGTGCGATGGCTGCCGAAGGCGCCGAGCAGTGTGGTTTTTGCGCCCCCGGCCTTATCATGAACGTGCTGGCGCTTGCCCGCGCCGCCAAGGAGGACCCGAGCCTCGTCGCCACGCGCGAGGAGCTCTCGCGCCAGCTGGCCGGCAACCTCTGCCGTTGCAGCGGCTACGAGAGCCAGCTGCGCGCCATCGTGCGCTTCCTCAACGAGTCTGGCGTGCAGGTGGGCTTTGAGATGCCCGAGCTGCCCGTCAACGACACGAGCTGCGACGGTGTCTCGTACAAGCAGATCACCCACAAGCAGCCCAAGAAGGACTCGAAGGCCCTGCTCGAGGGGCGTCCCGTCTACACGGGCGACATGGTGCCCGCCGGCGCCCTGATCGTTAAGCTCAAGCGCAGCCCGTATGCCCGCGCCAAGATCCGCTCCATCGATACGTCGCGCGCACTGAAGGTGCCCGGCGTGGTGGGCGTCTACACCTACGAGGACGTGCCCCAGCGCCGCTTTACCATCGCCGGCCAGAGCTATCCGCAGCCGAGTCCCTACGACCGCTTGATCCTCGAGAACCTCGTCCGTTACCAAAACGAAGAGGTGGCGATCGTCGCCGCCGAGACCGAGGAGGCTGCCGACAAGGCGCTCAAGCTCATCAAGGTCGACTATGAGGTGCTCGAGCCGCTGCTCGACTTTACCCAGGCGCTCGATAACGACATCGTGGTCCACCCCGAGGGCGACGTGACCTTTATGTTCCCGCAGGGCGGCGATGTTCCGCGCAACCTGGTCTGCAGCGGTACCAGCGATTATGGCGACTTGGACGAGGCCTTCGCCCAGAGCGACATCGTCTTCACCCGCACCTACACCAGCCAGGCCACGCAGACCGCGCCCATGGAAACCTTCCGCGCCTTCGCGACGACTGACGCCTTCGGCCGCATCTCGGTGACCACCTCCACGCAGGTGCCTTTCCACGTGCGCCGCATGGTCGCGCAGTCGCTCGACATTCCGCAGTCGCAGGTGCAGGTCATTAAGCCGCGCATCGGCGGCGGATTTGGCTCCAAGCAGACGGGCTGCTGCGAGATCTTCGTGGCGTTCGTCACCCAGCAGACCGGCCGTCCGAGCTACTGCTGCTACACCCGCGAAGAGACCATCACCGCGGGCAACTCGCGCCACCAGATGCAGATGACCGTCAAGCTGGGCGCCATGAACGACGGCACCATCACGGCCATCGATCTGCACACGCTGTCCAACGCCGGCGCGTACGGCGAGCACGCTACCACGACGATCGGGCTTTCGGGCCACAAGAGCTTGCCCATCTACAACCACGTGAAGGCGAGCCGCTTTAGCTGGGACGCCGTCTACACCAACACCAACCGCGGCGGCGCGTATCGTGGCTACGGTGCCACCCAGGGCCAGTTTGCCGTGGAGAGCGCCGTCAATGAGCTCGCCGACATGTTGCACATGGACCCCGCCGACCTGCGCCTTAAGAACATGGTTCGCGAGGGCGAGACCATGCCGCAGTACTACAACGAGAAGCTCAATGCCTGCGCACTCGACCGCTGCCTGCTGCGCGCGATGGACATGATCGGCTGGCGCGACAAGCCGCTGGCCGTGGATCTGGGCGATCGCGTGCGCGCCCTGGGCTGCGCGCTCACCATGCAGGGCTCGGGCATTTCCAACGTGGACATCGCCGGCATCGACATGCGCCTGGAAGAGGACGGTTTCATTACCATCGGCACCGGAGCCACCGATAACGGCATGGGCGTCGACACGATCCTGGCGCAGATTGCCGCCGAGGAGCTGGGTGTGGAGAGCTCGCTGATTGTGGTGCGCGGCGTGGACACCGACGTGTCGCCGTTCGATGCCGGCTCGTACGCGAGCTCGGGCACGTACGTGACGGGACTTGCCGCCAAGAACGCCGCGACCGAGCTGCGTGAGAAGATCTGCGCCAAGGCCGCCCAGATGTGGGATGTGGACGCCGCTGAGGTGGTCTTCGATGGCCAGTACGTGCGCCTGTCCGACGAGCGCGCCGCGCGCGAGCAGAACCGCTACCTCACGCTGCGCGACTTTGCCAACCTGTGCGTCAAGAACATCGCGGGCGGCGACGCGCTCACCTCGCATGCCTCCGCCTGCCTGCCCGTTTCGCCTCCGCCGTTTATGGCCGGTATTGCCGAGGTCGAGGTCGACAAGGCCACCGGCAAGGTTACTGTGGTGGACTACGCGGCGGCCGTCGACTGCGGCACCGTGATCAACGAGGCGCTCGCGCGCGTCCAGGCCGAGGGCGGCATTGCCCAGGGTATCGGTCACGCGCTCTACGAGATCGTCGAGCACGATGACCGCGGCCGTCTGCGCACCGGCAACTTTATGAGCTACAAGCTGCCCACGCGCCTGGATATCGGCAGCATTCGCGTGGCCTTTGAGCCGAGCTACGAGCCGACGGGCCCGTTTGGCGCCAAGTCGATCGGCGAGGTCGTCATCAACACGCCGCTCGCCGCCGTGGCCTCGGCCGTGGCACACGCCACCGGCCACCAGGTTCGCTCGCTGCCCATCACGCCCGAGAAGGCCCTTCTGGGGGAGTAGCGGGTCGGCGATCAAGTCGTAATTGGCGGGGCGGGGCAACTCGCCCCGCCATTTGCACTCGTGGTGAGGTCGTGAGCCTGTAAAACGTGTGCGTGCGCTTGTCGTTCGTATCTGCTATCATTCCTTGTCTGTGCGCTCATGCGGGCGTGGCGGAATTGGTAGACGCGCCAGATTTAGGTTCTGGTGGGATTCCCGTGAAGGTTCGAGTCCTTTCGCCCGCACCAACGCACCCGCGTCGGCTTATGCCCTCGCGACGCTTGTTGCATAAAGGTACCAGCACCTCAGATAAGCTGGGCAGTATGAGGAGGAACGTGTTGAACATCACCGCTTCTGACGTCAAGGACGCCAAGCTCACCGCTACGGTCACCATCCCGGCCGCCGACGTCGACGCCGCGATCAAGAAGGCCTACAAGGACACCGCCAAGAAGTACCGCTTCCCGGGCTTCCGCGCCGGTAAGGCCCCCCGTCCGGTCATCGACTCCGCACTTGGCGCCGAGGCTACCCTCGCTCAGGCCACCAACGACCTGATCGCCGCCAACGAGCCCGCCGTCCTCAACGAGCTGGACATCGTCCCCACCAAGAGCGGTGACTACAAGGAGCTCGACCTTGCCAAGGATCACGAGGACTACACCTACACCGTCGAGTTCTCCCTGCGTCCCGCCGCTGAGCTCTCCTCCTTCGACGCCGTCGAGATCGAGATGCCCCCTGCGGAGGTCACCGAGTCCGAGATCAACAACCAGGTCGAGATGCTCCTCAACTACCGTGCCACCTTCGAGGACGTCGAGGGTCGCGCCGTCGAGGCCGAGGACTACGTCACCGTCGACCTCAAGGCCGTCGAGAACGCCGACAACTTCGCTGCCGAGGGCCGCATGCTCATCGCCGGTAGCGACAGCAACCCCAAGGAGTTCAACGAGGCCCTGATCGGCGCCAACGTTGACGACGTCAAGACCGTCACCTGGACCGACGAGGTCGAGGAGGGCGAGGAGGCCGAGACCCACACCGTCGAGGTCACCGTCAAGGGCATTAAGGTCCGCAACACCCCCGAGCTCACCGACGAGCTTGTCAAGTCCGACTTTGGCTTTGACAGCATTGACGCCATGCGCGACGCCATCAAGATCGAGATCGAGCAGGACAAGGCTTCCCGCCTGCCGGCCGAGAAGGAGAACCGTTGCGTCTCCGCTCTCGCCGAGCGTCTGCAGCTCGAGGAGATGGACGCCGACTACGAGCAGTCCGTCTTTGAGGAGCTCGGCCAGAACTTCCTGTCCAACCTCGCTGCCCGCGGCATGACCCTGGACACCTGGCTGCCCGCTTCCGGCCTGACCATGGAGCAGTTCATCGGCGACCTGCACAAGCAGGCCAACGACGTTGCCCGTGAGTCCCTGGCCCTCGACGCCCTCGCCCGTGAGCTCAAGATCGAGGTCACCGAGGACGACGTCAACGCCGAGTTCGAGAAGGCCGGCGTCAAGGACGTCGAGGCTTCCAAGGCCGAGTTCATCGCCGATGGCCGCATGCCTGCCGTCCGCGAGTCCATCCGTCGCTCCAAGGCCGTCGACCACCTGGTCGAGAACGCCAAGGTGACCGAGGTCGACGAGACCGCCAAGGACGCCGAGTAATTCTCGCCACCTTGCCCGCGAGCGCATGCGTGCGCCCGTGATGGGGTAAAGTTATACACCGGTTATCCGGTTGCTTCGTACGGTGCCAGCCAATGCATAGCATGCGGGCACCGTACGTTTATCTAGAACCAATTTGGTCCGCAAGAGAGAAATGGAGATGCGTATGATCGCTAAGTTCGATTCCGCCCTCGTGCCATACGTTATCGAGCAGACGCCGCGCGGCGAGCGCAGCTACGATATCTATTCGCGCCTGCTCAACGACCGCATCATCTTCTTGGGCGAGGAGATCAACTCCGTCAGCGCCAACCTGGTCGTTGCCCAGCTGCTGCATCTTGAGAGCCAGGATGCCGAGAAGGATATCTCGCTCTACATCAATTCGCCCGGTGGCGAGGTTTACTCCGGCCTGGCGATTCTTGACACTATGAATTTCATTAAGCCACAGGTCTCCACCATTTGTGTCGGTATGGCCGCGTCTATGGCCGCCGTGCTGCTTTCGGCTGGCGCCAAGGGCAAGCGCTTCTGCCTGCCGCACTCCAAGGTTATGATTCACCAGCCCAGCGGCGGTGCCCAGGGTCAGCAGACCGAGATCGAGATCGTGGCCGAGGAGATCAAGAAGACCCGTCGCGAGCTCAACCAGATCCTGTCCGACGCATCGGGCCAGCCTATCGAGAAGGTCCAGGCCGATACCGAGCGCGACAACTACCTGTCCGCTGCCGAGGCCCTCGACTACGGCCTGATCGACCGTATCGTCACCTCGCGCGACCTCGCCGCGAAGGACGCCTAGGATGGCCGGTAACATGCAGGACAACTTCGACGAGAACGGCAACCCCATCCGCTGCTCCTTCTGCGGAAAAGAGCAGGGTCAGGTTCGCCGTCTTGTTAAGGGTCCGACCAACATCTTTATCTGCGACGAGTGCGTTGCCGCCTGCTCCGAGATCTTGGAGGAGTCACTGGCTTCGGACTTTATGGACGCTGCCCGCAACGGCAAGCTGCCGGGCTTCCTCAATGACCACGGCCAGGCTGCATCCCAGCCCGCCGTGGACCCCGAGTCCGAGGGCTTTGAGCTCGAGGACGATGCCCGCCAGGTCATCACGCACGTGCCGACGCCGCACGAGATCTATGACGAGCTTTCGGCCTATGTCATGGGCCAGGAAGACGCCAAGCGCGCCATGTCGGTTGCCGTGTACAACCACTATCGCCGCGTCATCGAGGGCGGCGCTGCGCTTTCGGCCTTTGACGACGGCTTGGATTCGCAGCTCGACGATGATATGGACGAGGTGGAGCTTGCCAAGTCCAATATTTTGCTGCTCGGTCCCACTGGTACCGGTAAGACCCTGCTTGCCCAGACGCTCGCGCGCATTCTCGAGGTGCCGTTTGCCATCGCCGACGCCACCGCGCTCACCGAGGCCGGTTACGTGGGCGAGGACGTGGAGAACATCCTGCTCAAGCTCATCAACGCCGCCGATGGCGACATTGAGCGTGCGCAGGTCGGCATCATCTATGTGGACGAGATCGACAAGATCGCCCGCAAGGCCGAGAACCTCTCCATTACCCGCGATGTTTCGGGCGAGGGCGTTCAGCAGGCGCTGCTTAAGATTCTTGAGGGCACGGTGGCCAGCGTTCCGCCCACCGGCGGCCGTAAGCATCCCCAGCAGGAACTGCTGCAGATCGACACGACCAACATCCTGTTTATCTGCGGTGGTGCCTTTGTGGGCCTGGACAAGATCATCGCCGACCGCGTGGGTAACAAGGGCGTGGGCTTTAACTCCGAGATCGCCGGCCCCACCTCGGTCGACGAGAACGACCTGCTGCGTCAGGTGCTCCCGCAGGACCTCAACGCCTTTGGTATGATCCCCGAGTTCGTGGGACGTACGCCTGTCGTCACCCAGACGCAGGCGCTCGACGAGGACGACTTGGTGTCGATCCTGACCGAGCCCAAGAACGCTGTGGTGCGTCAGTACCGCAAGATGTTCCAACTCGAGGACGTTGAACTTGAGTTTGAGGACGCGGCTCTGCACGAGATCGCCCGCATGGCGCTCGCCCGCAAGACCGGCGCCCGAGGCCTGCGCTCCATCTGCGAGGACGTGCTGCAGCAGACGATGTTCGACCTCCCCAGCGAGGAGGGTGTCGTCAAGGTCATCGTGACCGAAGCCTCCGTAAAGGGCGAAGAACAGCCCCAGCGCATTTACGGCTAAACCAGCCAAAAACGTGTTTGTAAATAGCCTCCGACCATCCACGGTCGGAGGCTATTTTATATATACGCAATAACCCCAACTACCTGTGTTATTCTGTGTGTTTGTTTAAGCCTCAGCGAAGTCATATCAGACTGAAGTAATCGATACCTAAGGCGTGTCCGCCTGCTTGGTTTTCGTAGATTCCGCACGAGCCGAAGAGCACTAAATGTGCTCTTCGTGCGAGCCAGGACCTGACCGAGCGAAACCCAAGCAGGCGGACACGCCGACGGGCAAGGGAGAGATATATGGAAGAGATGCCCAAGAACTACGATCCGTCGACCAACGAGCCGGCGATCCTGCAGAAGTGGCTCGACGGCGGCTACTACAAGCGCCGTGAGGGCGTGGGCGACTGCACCGTCACCATTCCGCCTCCCAACGTTACCGGCAAGCTTCACATGGGTCACGCTACCGACGACTCCATCCAGGACGCCATCATTCGTATGGCCCGCATGCGCGGCAAGTCCACGCGCTGGGTGCTCGGAACCGATCACGCCGGTATCGCCACGCAGACTAAGGTCGACAAGAAGCTCAAGAGCGAGGGCATCAGCCGCCTAGAGATCGGACGCGATAAGTTTGTCGACGCCTGCTGGGACTGGACCCACGAGTACGGCGGCATCATCGTCGAGCAGATCAAGCGCATGGGTTGCTCCGTCGACTTTGATAACGAGCGCTTCACCATGGACGAGGATTACGCACAGGCCGTGCGCAAGGTCTTCTGCGATTGGTACCACGACGGCCTGATTTACCGTGGCAAGCGTATCGTTAACTGGTGCCCCAACTGCACCACCGCCATCTCGGACGACGAGGCCGAGTACAAGGACGAGAAGGGCCACCTGTGGCACCTGCGCTACCCGCTGACCGAGCCGGTCAACGGCCAGGACTACATCGTCGTCGCCACCACGCGCCCCGAGACCATGCTCGGCGACACGGGCGTCGCCGTTTCCCCGAAAGATCCCGAGAAGGCCGCCTTCGTGGGCAAGACCGTCAAGCTTCCCATCGTCGACCGTGAGATCCCCATCTTTGAGGATTGGCATGTCGATGCCAACTTTGGCTCCGGCTTCGTCAAGGTCACCCCGGCCCACGACCCCAACGATTACGCTATGGGTCAGGCCCACGACCTGCCGCAAATCAATATCTTCGATGAGCACGCGGTGGTCGTTGAGGGCTACGGCGAGTTCACGGGCATGAACCGCGACGAGTGCCGCGAAGCCGTCATCAAGTGGTTCGAGGAGCACGACCTGCTCGATCACGTCGAGGACCTCGATCACTCCGTCATGCACTGCTACCGTTGCGATTCCGCGCTGGAGCCGTGGCTGTCCGAGCAGTGGTTCGTCGCCGTCGACAAACTCAAGGGACCGGCGCTCGACGCCGTCAACTCTGGCAAGGTCACCTTCCACCCCGCGCGTTGGACGCAGACCTACACCACCTGGATGGAGAACCTCAAGGACTGGTGTATCAGCCGCCAGCTGTGGTGGGGCCACCGCATTCCCGTGTTCTACTGCGAGGACTGCGGCTGGGAGGATGCCCTTACCGAGGACACCGACGTGTGCCCCAAGTGCGGCGGCCATCACGTGCATCAGGACGAGAACGTGCTGGACACCTGGTTCAGCTCGCAGCTGTGGACCTTCGCCACGCAGGGCTGGCCGCAAAAGCCGGAGCTGCTCGAGGGCCATCATCCCACGACGGCGCTCGTCACCGCGCGCGACATCATCGCGCTGTGGGTCGCCCGTATGGTCATGAGCTCGCTGTATTTCCTGGACGAGGTGCCGTTTAAGGACGTCGTCATCTACCCGACGATCCTGGCCAAGGACGGCAGCCGCATGTCCAAGTCCAAGGGCAATGGCGTTGACCCTATGGACCTCATCGCTATGTACGGCGCTGATGCCATGCGCTACAACCTGCTCACGCTGTGCACCAACAATCAGGACGTCAAGTTCGACGCGAACATCGACAAGAAGACCAAGAAGCTTATCGACAGCCCGCGTACCGACCAGGCTAAGTCGTTTGTGACCAAGATCTGGAACGCAAGCCGCTTCCTGCTTATGAACATGGAGGGCTACACGCCCGGCGAGCCCGCCGTGGAGACGCCGGCCGACGCCTGGATGTTCAGCCGCCTGGCCAAGGCCGTGAAGATGGTCACCGAGGGCATCGAGAACTACACCTTTGGCGACATGGCCCGCGGCGTGCAGCAGTTCTTCTGGAACGAGGTCTGCGACTGGTACGTCGAGGTCACCAAGGCCCGCCTGAAGGGCGAGGGCCGTCTGCAGGCGCAGCGCAACCTGATCTTTGTGCTCGACACCTCCATTCGCCTGATGCACCCGCTTATGCCGTTTGTCACCGAGGAGATCTGGGACAACATGCCGGCGAGCGTGCTCGATCTGGACGCCGAGGGCAACGTTGACCGTGCCGAGGCGCTCATGATCGCCAAGTGGCCGGAGCCCGCCGACTACGCTAAGTACGTCGACGAGCCCGCCGAGCGCGCGTTTGAGCTGTGCCGTACCGTCGTGTCCGCCGCCCGCGCCACGCGTTCGCGTTATCGCTTGAGCCCCAAGGCCGAGCTCGACGTGGTCGTGCGCGCCGGTGCCGAGGACATCGAGAAGCTCGAGAGCCTGCGCTCGACCATTGAACCGCTGGCGAACACCGCCTCGCTGGTCATGGGTACCGACGTCGAGAAGCCGGCTGCGAGCATTGCCGTGGTCGACAGCGGCGTCGAGGTCTTTGTGGTGCTCGAGGGCAAGGTCGATCTTTCGGCCGAGAAGGCGCGCCTGGAGAAGGAGATTGTCGCGGCCCAGAAGGAGCTCGCCGGTTGCGAGAAGACGCTCGCCAACGAGGGCTTTGTGGCCAAGGCCGCTCCTGCGGTGGTCCAGAAGAAGAGGGACCGTGCAGCTGAGCTCAAGGAGATCCTGGCGGCACTGACTGCTCAGGTTGCTGACTTCTCGTAGGTCTAACTTGGGGGCGCGTC
>CABRFG010000049.1 GCA_902470095.1 uncultured Collinsella sp. | reverse complement strand
TCGACACCGCCGAGTTCGCGATCCCCGGCCTTGACGACGAGTTCCGCGTCATCGTGTCTCCGTGGATCCTCTCCTCGCTGATTACCGATCGCCTTGCCGCTTACTACGAGACGGTCACCAAACACAACCTCAACTACCGTCGTTACTATCACCAGTTCGATTACTAAGAGCAAATAACGTTTGTGTAATTGGGCCCCGCTCCTATATGGAACGGGGCCCCGTTTGGGTTGGAGAGTAATTATGAGCTACCCCCAGCTTGCCGTTATGAATATCAGCCATCGCTACTTTGATCTTGAGGAGTTCTTTTCTTCGGCGTCGGCTTCGGGCTACACGTGTTGCGAGCTTTGGACCGGGGCGATGCATCTGTATGTCGATTGCCATGGATACGATTCGCTCGAGCGGGTACGGGAGCTGTCGCAGCGGTATGGGGTTCGGATTGTGGGGCTTTGTCCCGAACAGAACAACCCCAAGCCGTGGAATATCGCGGCGCGCGGGAATGAGGCGCGTGCCCGCACGCTCGCGTACTTTAAGAACGTTGTAGATATCGCGGCGGAACTTGGAGCCGAGCAGGTCATGGTCTCGAGCGGCTGGGCATTTTTGAACGAGCCGATCGAGGACGCGTGGGGTCGCAGCGCCTCGCTGCTGCGTGCGATTGCCGAGCATGCGGGAGAGCGCGGCGTGCGACTGGTGCTCGAGGCCCTACAGCCGGTTGAGTCGATGATCGTGAACTCGGCGGCCGACACGAAGCGCATGATCGAGGCAGTTGATCATCCGGCACTTAAGGCGTGTCTGGATTTGGGCGCTATGGCGGTGGCAGGGGATACCATCGACGATTATTTCGATCTGCTTGGCGATGATGTCGCCCACGTGCATTTTGTCGATGTTGCGGCAGACGGCACGACGCATCTTGCTTGGGGTGACGGCGACCGCGATATGCGCGCCGACCTGGATAGGCTGGTGGCGCGCGGCTATCGCGGAGTTGTTTCGGCCGAGACCTATGATTGGCGCTATTTCGCCAATCCCGCGGCAGCCGACGCTCAGGTTATGGCGGAGTACCGACGCGCAATTGGCGCCTAAGTGGGACAGGGCGCCGAGTTGGCGTTTGACGCTTTTTGAGAAACGGGACGTGCTTTCCGCTTGAGGCTTCTGGCGGAAAGCACATCCCAGAACAGGCGCTCAGAATGGGACACACTTTCCGCTGAGGACTTCAACCGGAAACCGCATCCCAGTTTTTGGCTGGCGGGCGGGACGCGCTTTCCCCTATGTTTCCAAATGAATACGCTGTGAGCCGAGGAGGACGATTTTCACCGCAAACACTCTAGTATGCTAAAGTACCCAGAAGACCGGCGGAGCTATGCCGGTCTTTCGTTCTATATGAAACACAGCATGAGGAGGCTCACCAGATGACGGCCACACCGTGGGGATTCCGGGACATATTGCCCGAGGAGGCTCAGGCACGCGAGGAGATCGCATGTACGGTGAAGGGCTGCTTTAGGGAGCATCATTACCTTCCGGTCGAGACGCCGCTGCTCGAGGACAAGGGTTCGCTCGAGGAAGGCGGCCGCATTGCGGACACGCCGTTTAAGCTCTTTGATGACGACGGCCGCCTGCTGGTGGTCCGTCCCGACAACACGCTGCCGATCGTGCGCCTGGTTTCGACCCGCATGCGCGCGGCCGATCTGCCGCTGCGCCTGCGCTATGAGGCGCCGGTGGTTCGCGAGTGTCAGCGCAATGCCGGCGGCTCGCGTCAGTTTACGCAACTGGGTTTTGAGCTCATCGGCGCGGGCGACACCGCGGGCGATGTCGAGATTGTCTCACTGGTCGCCGAGGCCGTGCGCAAGCTGGCACTTCCCGGTGCGCGCATTATCGCGGGCAGCGTGCGTCCGTTTAAGGAACTGCTCGCGGCCTGTGAGGATCGCGAACTGGCTGCCGAGGCCCTGCGCTGCGTGCATGCCAACGACTTTGTGGGCCTCGATGCCCGCGTGGCTGCCAGCGCCGAGTCCGATGCCGTCAAGGCCGCCATTAGCGAGCTGCCGCGTCTGCACGGCGGAGCCGAGGTGCTCGATCGCGTGGATGCGTTGCTGGTTGCCGCCGGTATCGTCGCGCCGCTCACGCACGAGTTACGCGCTCTGGTCGAGGGCTTGGCTCCCGAGGACGCCCAGGTGCTGTCCTTCGACTTCTCCATCATGAACTCGTTTGATTACTATACGGGCCTGGTCTTTAAGGCCTATGCCAGCGGCTTGCCCGATCCGGTCGGTTCGGGCGGACGCTACGACTCCATCTTTACCGGTGCATTTGGCGACGGCATCGAGGTACCGGCGGCGGGCTTCGCCTTTTCGCTCGAGCGTCTGGAGGCAGCGCACACTTCGGCCGAGGACGCCGCTTCCGACGGCGATCACGCCGCGGGTCGTGGCGCCGAGGGCCCGCTGCGCATCGCCGTGCCCAAGGGCTCGCTTAAGGCCGACACGCTCAACGTGCTCGAGGCCGCGGGTCTGGACGTCTCTGAGCTGCGTGACCCCGGCCGTCACCTGATTGTGCGCGGCCGCGACACGCGTGCCGGCGAGGGCGCGGTCGGCGGTATCGAGTTTGTCATCGTGCGTCCCAGCGACGCGCCCGCCTTTGTGGGCTGTGGCGGTGCCGACTGCGGCATCTGCGGTTGGGATTCGCTTATCGAGGCAGACCTCAACTTGCTGCAGCTGGTCGATCTGGGCTACGGCCTGTGCACCTTTATCGAGGCGGAGCCCGCGTGGCGCGCCGGCCAGGCCGAGCGCAACTATGCCCGCCGCGGGTCGCTTCGCGTGGCCACCAAGTATCCGCGCATCGCGAGTGCCTGGTATGCCGAGCGCGGCGTGAACGCCGACATCGTTTCGCTGCACGGCAACATCGAGCTGGGCCCCATCGTCGGCATGACCGATCGCATCGTGGATATTACCGCCACGGGCGCCACGCTGCGCGACAACGACCTGGTCATCACCGGTCGCATTATGGACTGCACGGCCCGCTTCTTTGTCAACCCGGGTGCCGCGCGCTTAGATCCGCGCGTGCGTAATCTGGCAGATCGCTTGGCCGCGGCCGTGAAGGACAAGCATTTTGAGCCCGTTGCGGGCTCGGCACAATAGCGCGAGTACGCACGGGCGCCCCAACGTCTGGGCTGCGGGTCGATTGGCGCCGCCGCCCGGTCTCTCGTTTTTCGAACATAACCTCGACCGATAGGGGATACCGATATGAAGACCATCAAACTTGCTCCCGGTGAGCGCCTCGTTACCAACCAACTCAACCGTAAGGGCGTGCTGCCGCAAAACATCGTCGACGCCGCCCGCGATATCGTGGCCAACGTGCGCGCCAATGGTGATGCCGCGGTGCGCGACTACTGTCGGCGTTTTGACGGCGTTGAGCTGCAGAGCTTCCGTCTGCCGCAAGAGCAGATCGATGCCGCGCTCGAAGGCCTCGATCCCGCTTTTGTCGCCGCGCTCGAGAAGGCCGCGCGCCAGATTCGCGAGTTCCACCAGCGCGAGGTCGAGCAGAGCTGGTTTACCACGCGCCCGGATGGCACGATGCTCGGCGTTAAGGTGACCCCGCTCGCGGCGGCCGGCATCTACGTGCCGGGCGGTCGTGCGCAGTATCCTTCCACGGTGCTCATGAATGCCATTCCCGCCAAGGTTGCCGGCGTCAAGCGCGTGGTCATGGTGACTCCGCCGCAAAAGGATGGTCTGATCAGCCCCTACACGCTCGCCGCGGCAAAGCTCGGCGGCGTGGACGAAATCTATATGGTGGGCGGCGCCCAGGCCGTGGCCGCGCTGGCATACGGTACCGAGACCATTCCGCGCGTCGACAAAATCACCGGCCCGGGCAACGCCTTTGTCGCTGCTGCGAAACAGATTGTCTCGGGTGACGTGGGTATCGATATGGTCGCCGGTCCCTCCGAGGTCTGCGTGCTGGCCGATGCCACGGCCAAGCCCATGGTGGTCGCGGCAGACCTGATGGCTCAGGCCGAGCACGATCCGCTGGCAGCCTGCTATCTGGTGACCTGCGACGAGCAGTTTGCGCGCGAGGTCGAGGCGGGTATCGACATTCTGGTGGCGCAGTCGCCGCGTGCCGAGATTACGCGTGCCTCGCTCGATAACGAGGGCACCATCGTGGTGGCCGCCGACATGGCTGCCGCCGTCGAGGCGGTGAACACCGTGGCACCCGAGCACCTGGAGCTGCACTGCAAGGATGCGATGGGCCTGCTTGGCGGCATTCGCAACGCCGGCGCCATCTTTGTGGGCGCTTGGAGTTCCGAACCGCTTGGCGATTACGTTGCCGGCCCCAACCACACGCTGCCAACCGGCGGTACGGCCATGTTCTCCAACCCGCTTTCGGTCGAAGAGTTCGTTAAGCGCTCGAGCGTCATTTGCTATACACCCGAGGGCCTGCTCTCCGACGCTCCCGCCACACAGCGTCTGGCCGAGGCTGAGGGCCTGTGGGCGCACGCGCTTTCGGCCGCACTGCGTCGCCGTGTGCTGGAGCAGGGCGAGGATGCCGTGAGTGCCGCGTCGCTGGCCGCGGCCGACCTGACCAAGGTCGCCTGGCCGGGTGATGCCGTGGCGACGGTCGCCGAGGGCGTGGACCTGGCGGCTGCAGGCGCGGATGGCGCTGGCGCGACCGGCGGGGAGGCCTAAAATGGCCGAACTCACGCCCCGCATGAAGGAGCTCGTCCAGCCCTACTTGGCCGGCATTGAGCCCTACGATCCCAACTTTACGCCCACGCGCATCAACCTTTCGGCCAACGAGAACACCTATCCCGTGCCGGCCGGCGTGCGCGAGGCGATCGACGCGGCCCTGGTTGCCACGCCGCTCAACCGCTACCCCGATCCCATGTCCAACGACCTGCGCGACGAGCTTGCCACTTGGCATGGCGTGACGCGCGAGAACATTTGCGTGGGCAACGGCGGCGACGAGCTGCTCTATAACTACCTGCTGGCGTTCGGCGGCGCGGGGCGGACCCTGCTCAATTGCCCGCCGTGCTTTAGCGAGTATGCGTTCTTTGCGTCGCTCTGTCAGACCGAGGTGCGCGACGTGTGGCGCGACCCGGCGACCTTTGAGCTCGACCAGGCTGCCGTGCTTTCGGCGGCGCCCGAATGCGGCCTGGCGATCGTGACCTCGCCCAACAATCCCACGGGCGACGTGGCGCCGCTCGACTTTGTCGCGGCGCTGTGCGATGCGTGCCCCGGCATGGTGATGGTCGACGAGGCCTACGTTGAGTTTGCGGACGATTCGTTTGGCGCGGCAACCACGGCGCAAGGCCTTATCGCCGAGCATCCCAACCTGGTGATTTTGCATACGCTGTCCAAGGCGTTCGGCGCCGCCGGTACACGTCTGGGCTATGTGATTGCAGCCCCCGAGGTCATCGACGTGTTCGCGGCGATTCGCCAGATCTATTCGGTCAACGTGTTGAGCCAGACGGCGGCGCTTGCCTGCGTGCGTGCCCGCGATGCGTACGCGCCCGTGGTGGCACAGGTCGCATCCGAGCGCGAGCGCGAGCTGTGCGCCCTGCGCGCGATGGCTGCCGAGGGCATGCCCGTGGAGGCATGGCCGAGCGCGGCGAACTTTGCACTCGTGCGTACGCCGCATGCCACGCGCGTGCGCGAGCGTCTGCGCGACGAGTATTCGATTCTGGTGCGCGACTTTAGCTATGCGCCGGGGCTCGCGGACTGCCTACGCATTACCGTGGGTACGCCGCGGGAAAACGACGAGGTGCTGGCTGCGTTTGCTGCACTGGTGAAGGAGGAGATGTAGATGGGCCGTTATGCCGAGGTGACCCGCAAGACGGGTGAGACCGACATTGTCGTCAAGCTCGACCTGGACGGAACCGGTACGTGTGATATCTCGACCGGCGTACCGTTTTTTGACCATATGCTCAACGCCTTTGGCCGCCATGGTTTGTTTGATTTGACGGTACACGCGGTGGGCGACGTCGAGGTCGATGCACATCACACCGTCGAGGACACGGGTATTGTGCTGGGCGAGGCGTTTTGCCAGGCGCTAGGCGATAAAGCGGGTATTACGCGCTTTGCCGACGCGGCGATCGCCATGGACGAGACGCTCGTGATGGCCGCCGTGGATATCTCGGGCCGCGGGCAGGCCTATTGCGAGCTGCCCGTGCCGACCGAGCGCGTGGGCAGCTTTGATACCGAGCTGGCCGTCGAGTTCTTCTACGCCTTTGCGCGCGATGCCAAGCTCACGCTGCACGTGCGCGAGCTGGCGGGCGGCAACTCGCATCACATTATCGAGGCCGCCTTTAAGGCCGTGGGCCGCACGATGCGCCACGCCTGTGAGCTCGATCCTCGCGTGCAGGGTATCCCCAGCACCAAGGGCTCGCTGCAACCTGCCAAAAAGGGAGGGTCGCGTGGGTGAACCGAAGATCGTGGTGGTCGACTACCACAAGGGCAACTTGTCGAGCGTCGTGCGCGGGCTTGCGCGCGCCGGTGCCGCCGCCTGCACGTCGGACGATCCGGAGCAGATCTGCAACGCCGACGGCCTGGTCATCCCGGGCGTGGGCGCGTTCTATGACGCGATCGCCTTTATGCGCCAGAGCGGCGAGGAGGCGGCCGTGCTCGATGCCGTCGCCGCCGGAACTCCGCTGCTCGGCATCTGCTTGGGCCTTCAGCTATTTTTTGAGCGTGGCAACGAGGGCGTGTCTGCGGACGAGGGCGTGGTCGCCGACGGCAACGCCCCCGAGCGGGCTGGTGGTCCCTGGGTCGATGGCCTGGGTATTATGCGCGGTTCGTGCACGCGCCTGGAGTCGAGCCGCCTGAAGGTGCCGCACGTGGGCTGGGACCAGGTGCACATGACGCCCGCCGGCGCGGCCGACCCGCTGCTTGCTGGTTTTGCCGAGGGTGCCAACATGTACTTTACCCACAGCTACGCGGTGGCCGACGACGCCGATGCTGCCGACGTTCTGGCGCGCACGCACTACACGCGGAGCTTCCCGTGCATCGTGCGCCATGACAACGTGTGGGGCTGCCAGTTCCATCCTGAGAAATCCTCCGCGCTGGGTCAGCGCATCCTTAAGAACTTCGTCAACATCGTCGAGGGGGCCGGCCGATGATTCTGTTTCCCGCAATCGATCTGATCGGCGGCAAGGTCGTGCGCCTGGAGCGCGGCGACCGCAGCCGCTGCAAGGTATATTCCGACGACCCCGTGGCCGTCGCCCGCTCGTTTGCCGAGCAGGGCGCAAGTTGGGTGCACGTCGTCGACCTGTCCGCTGCCTTTGGCGAGGACGAGGACACCTGCGCTGCCAACTCGGCGGCGATTAAGGCTATCTGCGGCGTCGACGGTCTGTCCGTGGACGTGGGCGGCGGTGTTCGCTCGCTCGCGCGCATCGACGAGCTGGCCGGCTATGGTGCTCGCCGTATCGCACTGGGCACCGTGCTGGTGACCGAGCCGGGCTTTGCCGAGGTGGCAGCCCAAGGTTTTGGCGAGCTGCTGGTGGCTGACATTGCCGCACGCGACGGCCAGGTTAAGGTGAACGGCTGGCGTGACGGCGCGGGTGTGGCGCTCGACGATGCCGTGGCGCAGCTTTCCGAGCTGGGCTTTAAGCATCTGGTGTATACCGACATCGCGCGTGATGGCATGCAGACGGGCATCGATGTGGCGGCGTATCGCCATGTGGCCGAGGTCGCGGGATTTCCCGTCGTGGCTTCGGGTGGCATCTCGACGCTCGACGACATCCGTGCGCTGGCTGCGGTGGGTGAGGGCGCGATTGAAGGTGCCATTACCGGTCGCGCGCTCTATGAGGGCAACTTTACGCTGGTCCAGGCGCTGGCCGCCGCCCGAGGGGAGGAGTAGCCCATGCTTACCAAGCGCGTGATTCCCTGCCTGGACGTCAAGGACGGCCGTGTGGTCAAGGGCGTCAACTTTGTGAGCTTACGCGATGCGGGCGATCCGGTGGAGCTGGCGCGTGCCTATGACCGCGAGGGTGCGGACGAGGTCGTCTTCCTGGACATTACCGCCACGAGCGACAACCGTGCGACGACTATCGAGATGGCGGCGCATGCGGCCGAGGAGCTCGCCATTCCCTATACCGTGGGCGGCGGCTTTCGCGACCTGGCGGGCATGCGCACCATGGTTGCCGCCGGCGCCGACAAGGTGTCGCTTAACTCTGCCGCCGTGCGCGATCCGTCGTTGATCAGCCAGGCCGCCGCGGCGTTTGGTAGCCAGGCCGTGGTCGTGGCGATCGATGCCAAGCGCGTTGGTTTGCCCGGCGCATCCGGTGCCGACAAGTGGGAGGTCTTTACCGCGGGAGGCCGCAACGCCACGGGTATCGACGCGGTGGCGTGGGCCGAGGAGGCGGCTCGCCGCGGCGCCGGCGAGATCTTGCTGACCAGCATGGACCGCGACGGCACCAAGGCCGGCTTTGACCTGGCGCTCACCCGCGCCGTGGCGCGCGCGGTATCGATCCCCGTCATCGCGAGCGGCGGCGTGGGCACGCTCGAGCATTTTGCCGAGGGTGTGATCGAGGGCGAGGCCGATGCCGTGCTGGCGGCGAGCGTCTTTCACTTTGGAACCTTCAGCATTCGCCAGGTGAAGGAGTATATGGCCAGTCAAGGCATCCCCGTGAGATTGGATTTTTAAATGGAGCAAGTGACAACTGCGTCCGAGCTCAAATACGACGCCAAGGGGCTGATTCCTTGTGTGGTTCAGCAGTATGACACCGGCGAGGTGCTTATGGTTGCCTGGATGAACGAGGAATCGGTGGGGCTGACGCTCAAGACCGGCACCACGTGGTTTTGGAGCCGTAGCCGCCAGGAGCTCTGGAACAAGGGCGCGACGAGCGGCAACATGCAGGCGGTCAAGGAGCTCTGGGCCGACTGCGATAACGATACGCTGCTGGTCAAGGTCGACTCGCCGGGTCCGGCCTGCCATACCGGCAACCGTACCTGCTTCTTTAAGAAACTCGCGTAGGGCGGGCGCTCGACTAGGCGCTTGGCCAACCAGAAAGGATTGAACCATGGGTGTGCGCACCGCGAATGTTCAGGATGGAAATATCGGTGAGACGCTGACGGGGCTGGCCGAGGTGATTCACGGCCGTCGCGACGCATCGCCGCAGGAGAGCTATACCGCTCGCCTGCTGACCGACGTCGAGGACGAGCTGCTCAAGAAGCTTGCCGAGGAGGCGAGCGAGGTGATCATGGCCTGCAAGGATAACGATCACGATCACATCCGCTACGAGGCTGGCGACCTGGTCTACCACTTGCTCGTGACGCTTGAGCGCTACGGCATTACCCTCGACGAGCTGGCCGGCGAACTCAACGCCCGCCGCCACTAGTCACGCTTTTGGTGCAAGGGGGACAGGATACTTTGCACCAAATGATCCGTTTTCCTCCGTCCCCAACGGATTAAATAGAAGTTGCGGTGGAATAGTTCTTGTTTGATGATCTTAGGGCTATAAGCAGGAACTATTTCACCGCAACTTATGAAGGGATGGCTAGGCGAGGGGCGTGGGCCCCCATTCGCCGGTAGCGTGGGGGATGTCGAAGGTTCGGTAGCCGCAGCCGTAGGCGTGGGCCTGAGCCTCGCGGATGTTCCAGCAAATATCGCAGGCGCGGTGCGCGTCCGAGCCAAAGGTAATGGGCACCTCGGCATGGGCAAAGCAACGCAAAAGGCCGGTCGCGGGGTAGTAGTCGTCGAGCCCCTTGCGCGGTGCGGCCGTCGAGACTTCAACGCGGCGGCCCGTATCGTGTGCGCACTCTGCCATCTGCTTCCAGAGCGGCGCCGGGTCAAAATCGGGCGCAAAGCCTTCCTTCGAAAAGCGCATGACCAGGTCGGGATGAGCCATCACATCAAAGTTGAGCGGGCTTTCGCAGGCGCGGCACCAGTCATCGACATAACGCTCCCACACGCCGCGCACGCCTAAGTTTTCCCAAACATGCAGGTCGGTGTCATCGTCGATCCAACCGCAGCGCGAATCGGGTGTATCGGGGCGAGTAACGTCCTCCGTCCCCGTCGTGCCTGCAGCGCCTGCCGCAATATCGCCCGGGTTGCCAATCCAATGTACGCTGCCCAGGCGCACGACGGCGCCCTGGGACCAGCGCTCGACCAAAGGCTCGCAGCCTCCGTACCAATCGCATTCAAAGCCATAGATAAGCTCGAGCTCCGGCGCAATCTGCGCGGCAAGCTTGCGGGCATCCTCAAAAGCCAGACGATGTGCCGGCAGGTCGCCCTCGACAACCTGCACCTCGCAATTGGAATCCATGCTGGCAGGCAGGGTAAGGTGGTCGGTCGAGACCATGGCACGGCACCTGGCCGCAGCAGCGGCGCGAACGTTGTCCTCAAACGAGGCGTGCCCGTCCGAGAACGAGGTGTGGGTGTGGCAATCGACCAGCGGGCAGGCAGACATGGCGACTCCTTTGCATTTGGCGAATCCGCTCCATTGTAATGGTGCAGCTTTCAACACGCCGGGCACGCCGGAGCTCGAAATCGATTGGAAAGGCTGCGCGGCGCGTGGTGCGGCCTCGCTTACGCTTTCAAAACATGTACATCAGCCTCCAAAAGCTGCAAAAAATGACATGTTTGGAGGCTGACGTACACGTTTGAGTGGAGCGGGCCGGCGTTGGAGCGCGCCAGCACTTGCGCCCAGCAAAAGTCGCACCTATCCCATGACGCCGCCCCTGCGCCGCCCGCGATGTGCTAGCGTTTGGATGAACAAAACGAGCCCGCGCGGAAAGGATCCGGACCGTATGCAATGCGATAGCACATCCCCGCTGTCCCGCGAGACCGATGCGCCCGAGACCATCGTCAAGCTGGAGTGCGACATCGACGACGCGTCGCCCGAGGTGCTCGCCTATGCCGCCGACCGCATGCGCGAGGCGGGTGCTCGCGAGGTGCATTGGCTGCCCCTCTATTGCAAGAAAGGCCGCCCCAGCTGGCAGCTGCAGGTGATCTGCTCGCACGAGGATATCGAGCGCCTGCAGACGATTATCTTTTTGGAAACCACGACCAACGGCATTCGTCGCCAGGTCATGGAGCGCGTTTGCCTGCCACGCCGCTTTGAGCGCGTAACGACGCCATGGGGCGAGGTGTCCGTCAAGGTGGCCACCCTGCCCGACGGCAGTGAGCGTGCGGCGCCCGAGTACGAGGACTGCGCCCGCCTTGCCCGTGAGCACAACGTGCCGCTCCAGCGCGTGATGCAGGCGGCCCAGAGCGCGGCACTGCGATTTGAATAACGCGGCTGGTGGCGACATCCTGCGCCCAGCCATATCAACCCCATTCGAAAGGATCTCCCCATGAAATACCTCATCGCCTCCGACATCCACGGCTCGGCATATTGGACCGAACGCCTTTGCGCCGCCATCGAGTCCGAGCAGCCCGACCGCATCGTCCTGCTGGGCGACCTGCTCTACCACGGTCCGCGCAACGACCTGCCGCGCGATTACGCCCCCAAGCGCGTAATCCCGCTGCTCAACGCCCTGGCCGACCGCATCATCGCGGTGCGCGGCAACTGCGACGCCGAGGTCGACCAGATGGTCCTCGACTTTCCCGTCATGGCCGACTACGCCACGCTGTTTGACGAGACCGGCCGCGAGCTGTTCCTGACGCACGGCCATGTCTTTGGCGCCGGCATGCACAACAGCGTCGACCACGCGCCCGCGCTGCCCGAGGGCTCCGCGCTCGTCTACGGTCATACGCACATCAAGGTCAACGAGGAAAGTGCCGCGCACCCGGGCCTGTGGCTCTTCAACCCCGGCAGTGTGAGCATTCCCAAGGACGGCACGCACAGCTACGGCATCTACGAGGGCGGTGCGTTCCGCCACGTGATCCTGGAGGAGGAATAACCATGGCGCAGCATATGGCTCAGCAAAATGCCGAGGGCTCGCGCGATCTGTCCACGCTGATAGACGCGTCGGCCGAGCTGCAGCATCTGGTGCAGACCATCTGGCGCCTGCGTCAGCCCGATGGCTGCCCGTGGGATCGCGAACAGACACACCGCAGCATCGGCAAGAACATGATCGAGGAGGCCTACGAGGCACTCGACTGCATCGAGGCGGACGACGCGGTTCACCTACGCGAGGAGCTGGGCGACGTGCTCATGCAGGTCGTGCTGCATGCGCAGATCGCGGCGGATGCCGGCGAGTTTACGCTGGCCGACGTGGCGCGCGATATCGACGCCAAACTCATTCGCCGTCATCCGCACGTGTTTGGCGATGTGGATGCCGACAACTCCGACGAGGTACTCAAGATTTGGGACGAGGTTAAGCTTGCCGAGAGGGCTGCCAAGGACAAGGCCGTGGCGGCAGGCGAGGCTGCGCCCGAGGGCCTGCTCGACGGCGTGCCCACGCATCTGCCGGCGCTGATGCAGGCTCAGAAGGTGTCGCGCAAGGCGGCTGCCGTGGGCTTTGAGTGGGAGACGGTCCAGGATGTGTGGGACGAGGTTGCCGAGGAGCGTGCCGAGTTTGAGGCCGAGGCCCCTGGCTCGCCCGAGCGCGAAATGGAGTTTGGCGACCTGCTCTTTGCCTTGGTCAACGTCGCGCGCAAGGAGGGCATTGACGCCGAGAGCGCCCTTCGTGCCAGCACGGCAAAGTTCCGCCGTCGCTGGGCCGCGATGGAGCAGATGGCGGCCGATGCTCACGTGGATCTTGCCGAGCTTTCGACCCACGGCCTCAACGACCTGTGGGACGCAGCAAAGGCAGGGGAGTAAGACTGCGGGAACGACGGGCTGACACGCCTCATCGTTCCCGCTAAATTTTTCGAAAATCAAGTGTATCCCTCGGCTAACTTAGGGCATAATGCAAAAAGTGCGACATGGCTAACTTACGGAGACGCACCGATGGTGCACGGTCAGCCGGTCGCTTGCATCCACTACGTTTCCAAGTGAGAGGGAGACAACATGAGCGATATTTTGGACGTCTACGGTCGCGAGGTGCTCGACAGCCGCGGCAATCCCACCGTCGAGGTCGAGGTCGTGCTCGAGGACGGCAGCTTTGGCCGTGCAATGGTACCTTCGGGTGCTTCGACCGGCGCCTTTGAGGCCTGCGAGCTGCGCGATGGCGACAAGGGCCGCTACCTGGGCAAGGGCGTTTCGCAGGCCGTCGAGCACGTTAACAACGAGTGCGCTAACGCCGTCGTGGGCCTCGACGCCTTCGACCAGCGCGCCGTCGATGCCGCGCTGATTGCCGCGGACGGTACCCCCAACAAGACCAAGCTCGGTGCCAACGCCATCCTGGGCGTGTCGCTGGCCGTTGCCCGCGCCGCTGCCGAGTCGTCGGACCTGTCGCTGTACCAGTACCTGGGCGGCGTCAACGCCCACCTGTTGCCCACGCCCATGATGAACATCCTCAACGGCGGCGTGCATGCCGACAACAACGTTGACTTCCAGGAGTTCATGATCATGCCGGTGGGCGCCCCGAGCTTTGCCGAGGGCCTGCGTTGGTGCGCCGAGGTCTACCACACCCTCAAGGGCGTGCTGCACGAGGCCGGCCTGGGCGGCGGCGTGGGCGACGAGGGCGGCTTTGCCCCCAACCTTAAGACCAATGCCGAGCCGTTCGAGTACATCACCAAGGCCGTGGAGAAGGCTGGCTTTAAGCCCGGCGTCGACTTCATGTACGCCATGGATCCGGCCTCGACCGAGTTCTACAACGCCGAGACCGGCATGTACGAGCTCAAGGGCGAGGGCGTTGAGTACACGAGCGCCCAGATGGTTGATTACTGGGAGAAGCTCGTCGACACCTATCCCATCATCTCCATCGAGGACGGCATGGCCGAGGAGGACTGGGACGGCTGGGTCGAGCTTACCCGCCGCATTGGCAACAAGGTGCAACTGGTGGGCGACGACCTGTTCGTCACCAACACCGAGCGCCTCAAGAAGGGCATCGAGCTGGGTGCCGCCAACGCGATCCTGGTCAAGGTCAACCAGATCGGCACGCTCACCGAGTCGCTCGAGGCCATCGAGACCGCCAAGGAGGCCGGTTACGCTTGCATCGTGAGCCACCGCTCCGGCGAGACCGAGGACTCCACGATCGCCGACCTGGTCGTGGGCGTCAACGCCGGCCAGATCAAGTCGGGCGCCCCGTGCCGCAGCGACCGTATCGCCAAGTACAACCAGCTCATCCGCATCGAGGACGAGCTCGAGGGCAGCGCGCGCTACGCCGGCAAGGCCGCGTTCTACAACATTCGCTAGGCAAGCGGCGTGCGCGGGGCGGGGCTGACTCGGATTCGCTTCGCTCCCGCCGGGCGCTGTTGAGCACCATTGGGCGCTGGGCCATATGGCTCAGCGCCTTTTTTATGTCGAGCGAGGGCCGTCGAAGGCGTTCCGCGCGCTCGTGCTATAACTAAAAGACTTAGCGCAAATAAACCTCAACCGCACAAGGCGCACATGGATCAGATTTACGACAACAGGTACTATTCCGCCGGTTCGCGTGAGCCGTCACCTCGCCGTGCGCGCACGGTGCAGCTCGGCGGGTCCGATTACGCCGGTGCCGACCGCTCCATGCAGCGACCGACAAGTGCCCCACACTCCCGTGCTCAAATGAATACGCCGACGGACCGTCCGCCACGTTCGGTGCGCCCGGCGCATTCGGAGCATGCTCAGCGTTCCTCGGCTCAAACGCATGAAAAGTCTAGTAGGCCCTCGAACCGTCTTTCGGGCTCGGACTTCATGCATTACGCCAACGATAACGCGGTGGTCAAGGCGATCTACGACTTTACCCACGGTCCCCAGCGGGGGCTGTTTGTTGGCATTGTCGTCGCCCTGGCGCTCGTGAGCCTGTATTTCCCCGTGCGCGACCTGTATGTGGCAAAACGCTCGAGCGACATCTTGGCCAAGCAGGTCGAGATTCGCGAGCAATATAACGACGACCTGCAAAAAAGCGTCGACAAGCTGCTCTCGGAGGAGGGTATCAAGGACGCGGCATCCGAGGACCTGGGCCTGGTGATGCCCGGTGAGAAGAGGATTGAAGTGCAGGGCCTGGACGACGATTCGGATGCCTCGTCGAGCAAAAAGTCCTCAAACGCCAAGAAGGCCAGCGAAGTGGCCAAGGAAATCGAAGAAGTCGGTAAGGACGCGCCGTGGTACATCCAAGCGCTCGACATGCTGTTTGGGTTTAACGGCGTCGAGGGTCAGACGGTCGTGTCCAACGGCAAATAGCGCCCGGAGGGGAGCTCGCAATGACAAATTGCAAATGCTATAAGGTGGCCGCGATCGACCTGGGAACGGTGTCGTCGCGACTGGTATTAGCGCAGGTCGAGGGCGGAGCGATTGTGGACTCGTCCAAGCATACCGAGATTACCGACCTGGGTGAGGGCGTGGACGCGACGGGCCGCTTTTGCGAGGCGGCCGTTGAACGCGTGCTCGCTGCGTGCCGAATGTTTGTGGACGAGGCTCGTGCCTTTGGGGCCGCGTGCATCTGCACCACCTGCACGAGCGCCGCGCGCGATGCGTCCAACGCAGCACTGCTGCTGGACGGCCTGCGCGATTTGGGGCTTGAGCCACAGGTGATTCCGGGCGAGGTCGAGGCACGCCTGACGTTTTTTGGCGTGGCGCACGACTTTGCCGGCGAGCGCATCATTGTTGCCGATTCGGGTGGCGGATCCACGGAGCTCGCGACGGGCATGTACGCACCGGAACGTGGGGTCTTTGCGCTGGAGGGCACGCGTTCGCTGGACATCGGATGTCGTCGCGTGACGGAGCGGTTCTTCTCGGCGCTGCCGCCTGCGGACGGCGAGCTTGCTGCCGCTGCCAACTGGGCGGGCGAGCAGTTCGCTGCCTATTTCGGGAGCTTGCCCGTCGATTTTGAGCGTGCCGAGCGCTTGGTCGCGGTGGGTGGCACCGTTACCACGCTCGTGGCGCTGGTTCACGAGCTGGAGCCGTACGACTCGAGCTTTGTGCACCTGCGCGAGCTTTCGATGGAACAGATTTCGGCCGCTATCGAGCACATGTCTGTGTTGGACGCGGACGGCATCGCCGCGCTACCGGGTGTGCAGCCCAAACGCGCGGGCGTGATCTTGGCTGGCGCCGTGGTAATCCGCGAGCTCATGCGTGCCGGCGGCTACAAGACGCTCACCGTAAGCGAGAATAGCCTACTCGCCGGCATGGCCGCCACCATCAACGAGACTCTCGACGGTGCAACCCCCACCATCGCCTGGACCCCGAGTCTGAGCGCTCTTTAACCGTCTCCCTCTGAGTTGCGGTGAAATAGTTCCTAAATGGGCCGGTAAACGGCCAAAACAGGAACTATTCCACCGCAACTTAAAGTCCCACCGGCATCCAAAAGAAACGAGCCCGCATCCCTGGTGGACACGGGCTCGTAAACAATACGTGGTAGGGGCGGTGGGACTCGAACCCACAATCCTTGCGGCGAGAGATTTTAAGTCTCTTTACCGCTCATATAGCCGTTTGCTACCGTTCGCCAACATCTCTATGAAATAGCAGGTATATCGCTTATCGCTCTATCACCTTATGGCTATAATAGTCGTGGTTTGTCATTGTTTCAATGAGATTCGGTACCGAGTGAGGTACCAATGGTACCGATGTGGAGGCTTCCCATGAGGACGTACACGGCTGCATATGTGCAGAAGCGCAAGGACAGCGATGCATTTCGCGCGTTTGTTGACTTCTATGAGGAGGACGGCAAGAGGCACAAGAAGTCCAAGACGCTCAAGGCCAAGACCAAGCGTGAGGCGAACCGAGAGGCCGAGGACTGGCTCAGGGAGCTTGAGCGTCAAGAGTTGGAAAGCGATGAAACCCCAGAGGCCGTCAAAGCTGCCAACATGCTTGTTCCGGATTATGTCGAGTCCTTCATCGATATTTGGGAACAGGGAAAGTCGATTGAGCCGTCAACCGTTAAGGGCTATCGATCCACGGCTAAGTACATCCGTTACGGCTATCCCAAGGGCAATGTGAAGGGCTTCGCAAAGGTTAAGGTCAAAGACCTCAAGAAAAAGCAGGTTGAGGAGTGGAGCGCAGGCCTTACCGCAAGCGGCCTAACCTATTCGCCTGTCAAGAAAGCCCTTGGGCTGCTCAAGCAGGTTATGACCCAAGCCGTCTATAACGAGGTGATAGTCGTCAATCCCTGCAACGGGGTCAAGCCTCCCAAGAAGTCCAAGAAGAACGAGGGCATCAACGCCCTGACCGCCAAAGGACTCCGCGATACGCTCAGCATCCTTGCATCGCTAGAGCAGACTCCCGTAACAGTCGGTGCTCGCATTGCACTGTTCACTGGCATGCGAGAGGGCGAGATTTGCGGACTCAAGTGGAAAGACGTCGACCTTGAGAACAAAACTCTATGGGTTAGGGGCGCAATTGGTCGAGCTGTCGGCGGCACTTATGAGAAGAACGCCAAGACGGATAGGGTCAGGGATATATGTCTACCCGATAGTCTCATTGCCATTCTTGGAAAATGGCTTGAGGTTCAACGGACGGAGTTCAATGAGTTCGGGCGTACTGTCGGCGCTGGCGATTACGTGCTTGGCGATATAGACGGCTATTTGAGTCCCGATACCTTGAGCAAGGGCTGGAGTGCAATCTCTAAGGCAATCGGAGTTAAGGGGACGGAAGGCCGTATACCTACGTTCCATGACTTGCGCCACACGTGGGCAACGCGCTACCTTGCCGAGGGCGGGGACGTCAAGACCGCCTCAAGCGTCCTGGGGCACGCAAACGCCGCCATTACGCTCAACACGTACGCGAGCGCCGACCCCGACGCCAAGCGCCGCGGCGCACTTCTTACCGAGGCGATTGCAGGCGGTCAAGTTGATCCCAAGAGCAACATCCTAGAGTTGACGGGAACGGACAACTAAGGGCGTTATTGCTCTCAAGCCAACAGAGCAAATGTGAAGGTCGCGAGGAGCCAAAAACTCCTTGCGACCTATTTCTTTAGGGCGGTTTACTTGGGTGCGAAATTCGCTTTATGGCGTTTACCTGCGGTAACGGTATATACCGTTAGTTTCCTCACTGATGTTAACCTTTCCTCACGTGAAGCTTCACAACCGCATACAAACGGGCTAAGCGCCCATGACCATAAGGTGGCCTAATGGCAAAGCAGAAAACGAGGAAACCTATTCGTCCCATTACTGAGGAGAACATCAACGACCCCGCGACCATCGAGGTGTTAGCGCCGGGCGATTTTAGCCGCTAATAGTCAAACGATTTTGACCAATCCCG
>CABRFG010000048.1 GCA_902470095.1 uncultured Collinsella sp. | reverse complement strand
CGACATCTCGAGCCATCAGCTGGCAGACCTCATTGCCATGGAGCCGCTGCTGATCAAGCCCAATGATGACGAGCTGCTCGACATCTTTGGCATCAAGGTGAGCGGTGGCGACGACGAGTCCGTCAAGGGCGCGATGGCCGAGCTACACGCCAAGGGCGCCAAGAACGTGCTGCTGACCCTCGGTGGCGACGGCGCGTACTTCTCCAACGGCGAGCATATCTGGTTTGCCAACCGCACCTTCGACGTCAAGCTGCTGTCGACGGTGTGCGCCGGCGATTCCTCGCTCGCTGCCTTCTTGTCCGTGTGGCACGACGCCCCCGAGCGCGTCGAGGACGCCCTGCGCCTGTCGATGGCCACCGGCGCCAACGTGGTCGAGTGCCCCGGTCTGGGCGATTTTGCCAAGGTGGACGAATATAAGAAGCACATCGAGGTTCGCCAGGTCTGCTAGTCCCTGTACCTTGCCTGACTAGTTTGATTATTTCGCATCCGTCTTAGACTAGGACGGATGCGTTTTTGTTTATCGGACTTGCGTGTGCAGTGGAGGCTGTTTCTTGCTAGACTTCTTGCAGACGCAATCGATAGCCAATTTGATAGTCGCAGGAGGCCACAGGCATGTGCAATGTTTCGCTCAACGGTACGCAACCGTCCGATGCCTCCCTGCGCGTCCTGCGCGCGCTTGAGGCGGCTGGTCTTGAGGCTTGGTACGTTGGCGGTTGGGTGCGCGACGCCCTGATGGGATGCCCCAGCCACGATGTTGATATGTGCTGCAGCGGCCTGTGGCAGGAGTCCAAGGCGGCGCTCGAGGCCGCTGATATCGCGGTCGTGGAGTCGGGCATTAAATTTGGCGGAATCACGGCTATTTCCGATGGCGAGCGTATCGAGGTCACCACGTACCGCCTGGATGGCTTTTACACCGATGGGCGCCATCCTCAGAGTGTCGAGCGTGCCGCCTCGCTCGAGGACGATCTGGCCCGCCGCGACTTTACCGTCAACGCCATGGCCTGGCATCCCGAGCGCGGGCTTGTCGACCGCTACGACGGCCAGGGTGATCTGGAGCGCAAGCTGATTCGCGCTGTCGGTGATCCCAAGCGTCGCTTTAACGAGGACGCCCTGCGCATGCTGCGTGCGGTGCGCTTTGCCTGCCGTCTGGACTTTATGATTGAGCCCGAGACTAAGCGTGCGCTTGCCGAGTGCGCGCCGCTGCTCGATGCCGTGGCGCGCGAGCGTGTGGGTATTGAGCTCGAGGGCATTCTTTCGACCGGTCATGGGGGAGACGCGATGCTTCGCTATCCCGAGCTCATCTGTGCCGCTGTGCCCGAGTTGGCAGCGGGTCGCGGGTTTGATCAGCGAAGTGTCTACCATGCGTTTAACGTCTACGAGCATATCGCCCGTGTGCTGACAGTGGCAGGGGAGCTGGCGCTGTGCGACGGCGTCGCGCCATCGTCGAGCCTTATGTGGGCGGCGTTTTTGCACGATGTCTCCAAGCCCGAGTGCTTTACGGTCGATCACGCCGGCAGCGGACACTTCTACGGTCATCCAGAGCTCGGCGCCAAGAAGGCGCGCGTCATCATGGATCGCCTGGCGCTCTCGCACGATTTGGTGCGCGATGTGTGTCTGCTTATCAAATACCATGATAAGCCGCTGCGCCCCGAGCGCTCCTGCCTGCTCAATATGATGCGCGCGCTTTCGGGTGAGGGCGTCGACACGGCCCGCCTGATTGACGAGCTCATGGACCTTAAGCGTGCTGACACGCTCGGCAAGGCCCCGTCGTGCTTCTATTATGTCGAGACAATCGAGGAAATGCGTGCGCTGGCGCACGAGCTACTGGAGGCGGGGGAGCCCTATACGCTCAAGATGCTCGCCGTCAACGGCGGCGACCTGATCCGTGCCGGTGTGAAGCCGGGGCCCGAGCTAGGTCAACTACTCAACGCTGCCCTCGATGCCGTGATCGAAGACAACATTCCCAATGAGCGCGAAGCCCTTTTGGTCCATCTCAACTTGAATTAGCTACCCAGTTTACCTGCGTGTTCCATAACCTGCCGACAATTTTTCGGCAATTTGGAATTTCTTCTTGCGCTGACGTTTTTTGTCCCGTAATATATTTCGTCGCAGCACGGCAGTGCAGATGTCATGTGGCCCGTTCGTCTAGCGGTTTAGGACGCCGCCCTCTCAAGGCGGAGATCACCAGTTCGAATCTGGTACGGGCTACCACTTCTTTTCTGCTGAGGCTTATGGCCCGTTCGTCTAGCGGTTTAGGACGCCGCCCTCTCAAGGCGGAGATCACCAGTTCGAATCTGGTACGGGCTACCACGCATTTTATACCCGGGCTTCCCATGGAAGGCCGGGTTTTTTATTTTCAAACAACCGTCTGCAATTCCCGTTTGAACCAGAGCTTTGCGTTCTGTCTATGGTCCTTGCGGGTACAATATCCAAGATATTTTGACTGTTAGAAGGAGTCTCATGACGGAGTCCTCTCAGCATACGTCTAAGCCCCAGGTCGAGGTTGAGGCCTCGGGCGGAGATGACAATAAGAGCGCACGCCGCGGCGCCATCTTTATCGGCGTCGTGCTGGTGGGTTATATCGTCTATCTGGTGGTAACCGGGCAGATGGGGCAGTTCTGGGCCGCAATGTCGAGCGTCCAGGCGCCATGGCTCGTTGTCGCGTGTCTTTGCATGTTCATGTATCTGTTCTTTGGCATTGTGGCCTATGCGATCGCCGTCTGGCTCGACCCATATTCACCCGTCGGCATCCGCGACCTGATTTCGGTCGAGGCGAGCGGCATCTTCTTTGGCAACCTGACGCCCATGATGATGGGCTCGACTCCCGCCCAGATCTACCGCCTGACCAAGGCGGGCCAAAATGTCGGCGAGGCTGGTGCCACGCAGTTCACGCGCTTTATCGTGTATCAGTTTGGCCTCGTTGCCTGGGGCGCTATCCTACTGCTTGCTCGCATGCCGTTTTTTGCCGAGCGCTATGGCGACATGACGCTGCTGTGTGTCTTTAGCTTTGGTGGGCACTGCTGCATCTTGCTGGGCATCTTCGCCGTCGCGCTCATGCCTAAGACCGTCACGCGCGTCGCCCATTGCATCATCAATTGGCTTGAGCGCATTGGTGTCTCGGCCACTAAGATCGAGGGATGGCGCACGTTTGTCGATGGCGAGATCTACTCCTTCTCCGAGAAGTTCAAGCTTTCAGCCGGACATTTTTCTTCCATGCTGCTCACCGTGTTTATCACCATGCTGCAGCTCGCGTTTTTCTATCTGGTGCCGTATTTCCTGATGCTTGCCTTTGGCCACCACGAGGTCGACTTTTTCTCGGTCATGGCCGCGAGCGCCTTTGTCCAGCTGCTGAGCTCTGCGGTTCCCTTGCCCGGTGGAACTGGTGGCGCTGAGGGCGGCTTTGCATTGTTCTTGGGTCATTTCTTCGGTTCGGCATCGACCGCCGGCTATCTGCTGTGGCGCCTCATTACGTTTATTGCACCGACCATTTTGGCTGCGCCCCTGCTGGGGCTTAAGAGCGCTCACAACGAGAGCATCCATGCGCGCTGGGATCGTGTGATGCGCAAGCTCGGCCGCGCGCCTCAGACGCCCTCTGCGCCCACTAAGCCGCACCCCGCGAATGCTGTTACCGTTGATCCCAAGAAGCAGGCTCAGAAGGCTTCTGGGACCGCTAAGCCGGCTCATAAAGCCTATGTGCGCCAGACAGGCGACGGTATTCGCGTATCTCCGTCGGCACTCAATAAGAAGAAGCACCCTAAGTCGCAGTAGGGCAGTCGTGCGTTCTTCATGATGCGGGGCATATTTGTGCTGTATGGGGGATAATCCTCTTACGTAGATTATCTCTCATCTGTTGATGAATGCTCGCATATCGAAGGGACATGCCCATGGCAACCAGCAAACCGCGTCTTGACCGCCGCATCGTTCGCAGCCGTAATGCCATCCTTTCCGCTTTCGAGCGCCTGCTCATGGAAAAGCCGCTGGCAGACATTACGGTGAGTGCCATCGCGCGCGAGGCCAATGTCGACCGCAAGACCTTTTACGTTCACTTTGGTACGGTTGACGGCCTGCTCGATGCCATTGCCGTCGATGTGGTGGAGATGATTGTCGACTCGGTCGAGAAAACGCTTGCTTCCATGGACGGCGACACCAATGAGCGCGCCCTGGGCGCGGCGGCGACCTTCTTTAAAACCGTTAATGAGGCGCTGTGCAACAACTTAGTGCTCAATCGTCAGCTGATCGAGAATATTCCGCTCGATGATTTCATGGCTCGTCTTCGTGCGCCGCTCGAACATGAGATTGCCGAGCGCGATCTGCTGCCCCAAGGTCTCAAGGACGAGATGTTCGACTATTATCTGGCGTTTTTGCTGTCGGGTATTATCGGTATCTATCGCACGTGGGCACTGTCTGACGGCTCGGTTCCTATCGAGCGCGTCTCTGAGGTCGCCAACGACCTGACTCTTAATGGCCTGTCGAGTCTGGAATCTCGCTTGGAATAGCATTGATAATTCAACAACTTAAAGAAGTTGCGGTGGAATAGGGATCGTTTGGTTATTAGAAGGCCGATCTAGTCCCTATTTCACCGCAACTTAGTAAAACTGTTTTGATGGTAATGTGGAGCAGCCTCGAAGATGAGCCCCGAGACTGCTCCGCTTCATTTCTGAGCGTTTGTCATGTAGGGCAGCATTAATCGCCGTTTTTGAGTGTGCGGCCCTGTTTTTCGAACTTGTGCATGTCGCTATCGGCCATACCTTGTGACTTATCCTCGTGACGCTTGGCGTATAGCGGATCGTCGGAGTCGTTCCAGATGCGGTCGGCGACAGGTGACCATGCCTCGGCGGCAGCCTGGGTCTTTTCGCGCAGCTGCTCGGGTGACTCCTTCTCGATAAGATCGGTGCTCATTGCGCCACTCTCGGCGACCATTTTGGGCAGCACGTCGGGATTCTCGAGCATGGGGCATGGTTTGAGGTAGTTGTCGTTGAACGGCATGTTTTCGTAGTACTTCATAAAGAGGGGAGAGCGCAGCGCGTCGAGTAAGCTCACATCGTGGATGTTGGCGTTTGAGTAGTGGATGAACACGCACGGCTCCACGTCTCCGGCGGCGTTGATGTGCAGGTAGCGGCGGCCGCCGGCGATACATCCGCCTACAAACTCGCCTTCGTTTTGGAAGTCGAGCGTAAACAGCGGCTTCTTCTCACGCATTTCGCGGATAAAGTGATACATGTGCTCGCGCTGCTCGGGCGTGGGCATGAGCTCGGGGGTTGCATTGCGGCCAACCGGCATAAAGTGGAAGTACCAGCAGAAGAGTGCTCCCTCGCCGATCATCCAGTCCATGTTCTCCTCGGTAGCAACCGTATCGGCATTGGCGTTGGTCCAACAGGTGGAGATACCAAACGGCAAGTCGCGCTCGCGCAGGAGTTTCATGGCGTGCTCGATCTTTGCGTAGGTACCCTCGCCGCGACGGGCGTCGGTGGTGTGCTCATTGCCCTCGGCGCTGATGGCGGGGACAAAATTACCTACGCGAATCATATCGTCGCAGAAGGCCTCGTCGATCAGCGTGGAGTTGGTAAAGCAGAGAAACACGCAGTCCTGATGTTTTTCGCAAATTCTGATCAGGTCGTGCTTGCGGACGAGCGGCTCGCCGCCGGTATAGATGTAGATATGCGTACCGAGCTTTTTGCCCTGCGTAACGATAGAGTCGATGTCTTCGAACGAGAGATTCTGCTTGTAGCCGTACTCGGCGGCCCAGCAGCCCGTGCAATGCAGGTTGCAGGCGCTCGTGGGATCGAGCAGGATGGCCCACGGAACGTTGCACTGGTACTTTTCGCGGTTCTTTTCCTGCTCTGGCCAAGCAAGCAGGTTGGCGTCGACAATGAGGGTCTTAAGCAGTTTGGTTCGCATCTGGGGATTAAGGCTGAACATACGCATGATCAGGTCATACCAATTGCCGCGGCTCTTGATGACATTGGTGAATGCCTCTCGCTGTACAGGAAATACGCGATTGGGGACCAGCTTGTTCACGAGGTCCATGATTTTGTCGATGTTTTCTTGCGGGTTGTCGTCGAGATAATCGATGAGCTTGTTAAGCGCTGCACGCTCTGCTGACTGTGTAAGCGACATGGGTATATCCTTTCACGTGTGCTTACTGTGTGATAATACCCACTTGTGGATTAAACGAAGTCTAAAGATTTGTAATGTGTCTATTCAACGAATCAATTTAATTTGGGGTGAAGCGTTATACGCCGGCACCTTCTAAGTTGCGGTGAAATAGTGTCAGATGGGGATGCGGACGATTTCTTGGACCGCGCCTAGGCGTATCCATTGGAATCCTCCGATGCGCCTTCGCACGCTCGCATGACCTCGATGCCATGTGAGCGTGCGAACTCGACGAGCTCTGCGTTGCGGGCGTTTATGGTGCCGAAGGCGGCGGGGCACACGATAAGGCTCGCGCAGTGGACGAGGAGCTCTTTGGCGCGGGCTATGGTTTTATCCCCGATCGGCTCGAAGGCGCGCTCGGCCACGCATTCCGTCGCCAGGTCGCGCGCGAGCTCGCAGTCGATGTCCCCTTCGTGCAGAACGCCCGCGTAGAACGCCTTGCCCTGCCGGATGAGCTGGCGAAACACAGCCGACCCCGTACCTGCGCCGGCGATGACGAATGTGTGTGCATCGCCGTGTGGGCGCCCAATTTCCACGCTGCCGAAGCGCTCGTTGAAGGTGCCATGTTGAAGGCCGTAGAGCTCGCCAATCGTCTCGCGCGTGAATATGTCCTCGGGTGCGCCGGCGCGGAAGACCCGGCCGTCCTTCACGCAAATCACCTTGTCGGCGCTTTTCTGCGCGAGCTCGAGTTCGTGGATGGACATGATGACAGCAACATTCCGCGATTTCGCAAGGTGGCGAAGTATTCGCAGCAGGTCGATCTGGTAGCGGATATCGAGATACGACGTGGGCTCATCGAGCACGAGCACACGCGGATCCTGCGCGATGGCGCGTGCGAGCATGACGCGCTGGCGTTGCCCGTCGCTTATCTGCATGAAGTCGCGCTCGGCGAGCCCTTCCACATGTGCGGTTTTCATGGCCTCGTCGACCCGATTATGGTCATCGGGCGTGAGTGTGCCCATTCGCCCGGTGTAGGGATGCCTTCCCGCCTCTACGATATCGCGGCAGGTGAGGAGCTCGGTCCGGGGGCGATCTGTCAGCATAACGGCAAGGTTCCTTGCGAACTCCGCCGTCTTCCATCGGGAAATCTCTCGCCCGTCGAGCTCGACCGCGCCGGCAAGCGGTGCCAGATGGCGTGTGATTGTTTTCAAGATGGTCGACTTGCCCGAGCCGTTCGGCCCGATGAGTGCCACGACGTCGCCCGCGCGAACCTCCAGATCGACGCCTTCGACTACGACCTTCTTGTCGTAGCCCGCCGACAGGTCGCTTATGCGGAAAAGCGGCGCTCCGTCAGCCTGCGTTTCGACCGGGGTTTCGAGGTTCGACTCCCCTCTGAGCGTTTTGGGCCGCGGCACGAATTTCTCCATCTACCTCACCCGCTTCTTCAGCATGAGCGCGATAACCACCGGCGCGCCGAAGATGGCGGTGACGGCGCTGATGGAAAGCTCGACGGGGGAGAACAGCGTGCGCGCAATCAAATCGCAGCCCGCGCAGAAGATGGCGCCTCCCAAGAAGCACGCAGGAATCACGCGGATGGGCTTCGACGACTTCAGCGCCGACTTAACGAGATGCGGAACCGCGATGCCTACGAACGACACCGGACCAGCGAACGCGGTCACGCAGGCGGAGAGCATGCTCGCTAGAAGGACGAGCACCACGCGGAAGCGTGCGACGTTCACGCCGACGCTTTTTGCGTAGGCTTCTCCCAACTGGAAGGCGGAAAGGGGCTTCGATATCGCGAATACGCATGCGCTCACGGTGATCACCGCGACCGCGATGACCGCGACGTCGTCCCAGCTCGAACCCGAGAAGCTACCCAAAGACCAGTTGTGCAGGTTCACGATGGACTGGTCGTCGGCGAAGGCGATGAGGAAGTTCGTCGCCGCCGAGCAGATGTATCCCACCATGACGCCCGCCACGATGAGCATGGCCATGGAACTTATGTGCCGTGCGATGAGGAGCACGAAGCCGATGGTGATAAGCGAGCCCAGAAACGCTGCGACCACCATGGCCGGCGAGGACATGGCCTGGTTCGCGCCCAGAAGTACGATCATCGTAAGCGCGACGACGAACTTTGCGCCCGAGGAGACGCCCAAGATGAACGGGTCGGCGATGGGGTTGTTGAAAAACGTCTGCAGCAGGAACCCGGAGAGGGAAAGCGCCCCGCCGAGAAGCACGGCTGAAAGCACACGCGGCAGGCGAATCTCCCAGATGACTTGGCTTTCCATGGAATTGGCCGCGCCGCCCGAAAGGATGCCGGGGATGTGGTCTGCGGGCACGAGCACGCTCCCGATGCACAGGTTGGCCCCGACGAGCACGATGAGGGCAACAGCGAGCAGCGCCGTCACGACTCGACACCGCGCGGCGCGCCCCGATTCGTCGTATGTCATGGAAAGCCGGCTTCTCATGACGCTAGCCAAGCTTCCTCAGATAATGGAAGTCGCTCGCGTCATCGCCGGTGAACGCCCCGTGCAGCTCGTCGATAATGTCGGCGGTAGAAGTCATCTGCTGGTACATGTCGGCGCTTGTGACCCAGACGTTGCCGTTCTTCACGGCTTTGAACTGCGACAATAGCGCGTTTTTGCCTACAAAGTCGTTCAAGGTGGCAACCGATTTGTCGATGGCGCCGTTGTAGACGATGATGTCGGCATCCTTCGCCGTCGCGTAGAAGCGCTCCATTTCGAGCGTTACTGACGAACCTGACGTCGACGCCGTCTGCGCGTCATCGAGCGCGTAGCTGCCGCCTGCAAGCTCGATCATCTGCGCCACGTAGTCGCCCGCCCGCCGCGTGACGGCGGCCCCGTTCGAGTTAATGTAGAAATACGCCACGGTTTTACCTGACGACGCGAGCCCCGACGTTTGCTCGACGCGGGCCTTCTGCTCGTTGAACAGGTGTGCGGCCTCGTCCTCCTTGTCGAACAGGACGCCGAAAAGCTTAATCCACTCGAAGCGCCCGAGTGCTTCGGGCTCGCTCGACGACTGTTCGGTGAGCACGACGAGCCCGAGCTTCTGCAGCTTTTCCTTCACATCGGGCGTGTGGTTGATCATGGTGTTCTCGATGGCGAGCGTGCAGCCCGAGGCCGATATTCGCTCGTAGTCGGGCGCGCTGTACTTGCCGCCGTAGGCGATCGCCCCACTTTCGAGCGCGCTTTTGAAGCCCGCGACCGAGCAATCGTCAGCCTTCGTGCCCGACATGAGGATATTGTCGTTCGCATCGAGCGCGTCGACCAGACACATCGTCGCCGACGACACGAGGTACACCTTGTCGGCGGGGCGCCTTATGACCGCGATGTCGGAGCTCAACCCATCAGGTACCTTCGCATCCTGCGGTACCACGAGGAAGCGCTCCCCGTTCGAAACGCAGATAAGCCGCAAGCCGCCTTCGAACTCGTCGACAGTGAAGTGCTTGGCGTATTCTAGCTGAAGCGTCCCCGTCGGCTTCCAGCCGCAGCCCAAATCGGCGTTGTGGAAGTCGGCCGCGGCGCTTGAAGCCGTTCCCGCAGGGGAGTCGCCGCTTGCATCGTCGCCCGTTTTCTTCTTCATGGTGGATGAGTCGAAGTAGAGCGTGTAGTCGATGGTGTGCGGCGTCGACATGGCGACGGTCTCGGCCGACACGGCGATGTCCTCGTCGAGCGTGACGGGTATCTCGAACGTGGAGTTGCCGCCGTCGTTTACGGGCGCGTAGTCTACGCCGTCGACGGTCATCTTGTCGTAGTTCGAACTCGACCAGGTGATGGTCGCGGTGTAGGTGTCGCCATCCTTCACAATTGTGGTGGGTGAGGCGATGCTTGCGCGCCCTGACCCGCCGGAAAGCGAGACGCTCACAGTGTATTCCTGAGAGCCCGTCGTGGCACCGGTCGCGTTCGGGCTCGCACTGCACCCCGCGAAGGGAAGCGCGAGCAGGGCGACGAGAACGCAGGCGATCGCGCGCGCCGCGATGTTGCGGCGCTTTCTGCTTTCCCCCTTGGGAAGAATCGACCGCATGGCGTTACTTCAGCGCGTCGGCGCGCAGATCGACGCCGGCGGATTCGAATACGAGCGTGCGGTCGTACCACCGCTCCCTTTTAATGCTCCAAGCGGCGCAGGCGGTGTCCTCGTCGAGCGCATCAACGGGCACGTCGTAGGTGTACTTGCCTTCCGCGTTTTCCACATAGGGGATGAAGTCGGCCTCGCTTGCAGCGGTAGCCTCGTCGCCCGTGCCCATGAAGAGCTTGCCGTAGCCCGTGCCGGAAAGTGTCATCACGCAGTGCATGGAGCCGTTTTCCACGATGAGCTGGGCGTCCACAATCCTGAACATGTTCGAGCTGGAATCTACGGTGATCGGATAGGTGCCGTCGGCCACCTTGTCGGCGGTGATGGGGGCAGCGCTTGCGCCCTCGGGCGCATCGGCCGCCTGTTCAGTTTTTTCTTGGGAATCGGCATCGCTTGCCTTTGCGCTGTCGATTGAATTTCCGCCGCAGCCGGCGAGCGAGAACGCGAAAAGCGCCGCCGACAGGGCGAAGGCGAGGGTTTTCTTCAACATGGAGGGGTTCCTTTCAATCGCTTCGACCGCCCGCGCCGTGCGGTGGGCGGGCGGGATGCGAATGCAACGGGCATGCGCCGTCAGTCGGGGAAGGCGCATGCTCGTTGCACGGGGACGCGACCGGCGCCCCCGTGCGCGGCGAGTTTACAGCTTGGCGATGGCGTCGTCCACGTGCGAGACGTAGATGTCGTCGACCGCGACGTTCTGTCCCAGACCCTGGAGCAGGCACGTCACTTCGAAGCCGGCGGCCACGAACTTCGCAGCCCAGCTGTCGGGGTCGGTCTCGTCTGCCATGTCGTTGTTCGCGTGGTCGCCCGCGACCACCATGAACGGCGCGAGCACGGCCTTCTTGTAGCCTGCGGCGCTCGCGGCGGCGATAACATCCTCGCAGGTCGGTTCAGCCTCGACGGTGCCGACGAAGAACTGCGTCAAGCCCTCTTTCTTAAACACTTCCTGCATCTTGGCATAGTCGGCGTTGGAATCGGCTTCGGTGCCGTGACCCATGAGGCACAGCGCCGTCTTGCCGTCGTCGAAGGACGCCATGTTCTCCTTAATGGCTGCGGCCACCTTCTTGTAGTCGTCGTCGGAGGTGAGCAGCGGGTCGCCGAGCGAGATTTTGTCGAACTTGTCGGCGTACTTGTCGAGCTCGTCTTTCACGTCGGTGTATTCCAGGCCACCCATGAGATGCGTCGGCTGCACGACGATTTCCTTCACGCCGTCTTCCACGCAGCGGTCGAGCGCCTCGGTCATGTTGTCGATCGTGATGCCGTCGCGCTTCTTCAGCTTATCGATGATGATCTGCGCGGTGAAGGCGCGGCGGATGTCGTAGTCCTGCCAGTACTTCTCGCGGATAGCGTCTTCGATGGCGCCGATGGTGATGTGGCGCGAGTCGTTGTAGCTCGTGCCGAAGCTCGTGACGAGGATGACCGGCTTCACGGCCTTCTCCTTTTCACTCGATTTCTCGGAACTCGCGGAGGTGTTGGAGCAGCCCGCGAGCGCGACTCCGGCGAGCGCGACGGCTCCGGTTGCTGCGGCGCCCATGAAGCCGCGGCGTGACATCTGGTCGGACATGGTTTTTCCTTTCCTCGGTTTGCCGGTCCCCCGGCGACAGTTGCTTGTCGGCACAAGCGAAAGAAAAGCGCACCCCTCGGGGTTCACAAGGAGCTAACGCCACGGCGATGCCGTGAGGAAAAGGCGAAGCAGTCTGGCTTGGGGCGCGAGGCGGTTCGCCCGCGCGTCCTATACAGTAATGTCCCTTGCCCAGGATTCCCACCTGGTTCCCTCCGCAAGCCAGCGCGGGCTGTGCGGGCGCCGCGCCGGTCATTTCCTTTTATCCGATTGTCATATGCTCGTTGCCGAATCTTTTACTATGATAGTGGGCACTTGTGAACGTGTCAAAGCCAGGGCGGGCGGCATTGCGCCTCCTGCCTGCGTATTTGCGCCGATTGCCGCCGCAGGCGCCGTGTTTTGCCCGCTGCGCGAATGGCGGCGTAAACGGTTGCGATGAGAAACGGGAAGGGAAGGCTCGGATGATTCATATCGTTGGCGCAGGCTCGGGCGCCGCCGACCTTATCACGCTGCGCGGGGCGCGCCTTCTGCGCGCAGCCGACGTGGTCGTTTGGGCGGGAAGCCTTGTGAACCCCGAGCTGCTCGTCGAGTGCAAGGAATCCTGCATCGTCTACGACAGCGCGCACATGACCTTGGAGGAAGTGCTCGACGTGATGTGTGCGGCAGATGCGCGGGGCGAGGAAGTGGTGCGCCTGCACACGGGCGACCCGTGCCTGTACGGCGCCATCCAGGAGCAGATGGACGCGCTCGACGCGCGCGGCGCGGACTACGAGGTGGTGCCCGGCGTGTCGAGCTTTTGCGGTGCCGCGGCGGCGCTTCGCCAGGAATACACGCTGCCGGGAATCAGCCAGTCGGTCGTGATCACGCGGCTTTCCGGACGTACCCCCATGCCCGCGGGCGAGGGCATGCGCACCATGGCGGAAAGCGGCTCGACTATGGTCATCTTCCTGAGCTCGGGTATGCTCGCCGAGCTTTCCGCCGAGCTTTTGGCCGCGGGCCGCAGCTCCGACGAGCCGGCGGCGCTCGTGTACAAGGCGACCTGGCCTGAGGAGCGCGTGGTGCGATGCACAGTGGGCACGCTCGCCGATGCGGGCGCGCGAGCATCGACCGCACGGCGCTCGTGGTGGTGGGCCGCGTGCTCGGGGCTCGCGGCGGGCTTGCGCACGACGGCGCGCAAGCGGAGTCGTACGAGCGCAGCAAGCTTTACGACCCTTCGTTTGCCACGGGGTATCGGAAGGCGAGCAGCTAGCGTGGCCTTCGAGCACTACATATATACCGGGACGACCCGCCTGCGCTGCGGCTACACCACGGGGAGCTGCGCCGCGCTCGCGGCGAAGGCAGCCTGCGAGATGCTCTTGTCACGAAAGCCCGTCGGCCTCGTGTCGATCGTCACCCCCGGCGGGCTGCCCGTCGAGACGGACGTGGTCGACGCATGCATCGGCGAGGGGTGCGCCCAGTGCGCCGTGCGTAAGGACGCAGGCGACGATGCCGATGTGACCGACGGCGTGCTCGTGTACGCGCGCGTGGAACATGCGGGGTCGGGCACGGGTGCTGCGGACAGCAAGGACGTGCCCGCGCACGAATCGGAAGTTTCCGTCGATGGCGGCGTGGGCGTGGGACGCGTGACGTTGCCCGGGCTCGAGCAGCCGGTGGGGGCGGCCGCCATCAACGCGACGCCGCGCGCGATGATCACTTCGGCGGTGCGCGAGGTGTGCGCCGCGCACGGCTTTTCTGGAAATATTGCTGTGACGATTTCGGTACCCGAGGGCGTTTCCCTTGCCGAAAAGACCTTCAACCCGCACCTGGGGATAGAGGGCGGCATCTCCATCCTGGGCACGACGGGCATCGTCGAGCCTCGCAGCCTCGCTGCCTTGCGCGACAGCATCGAGCTCGAGATCCGGCAGCATGCGGCTATGGGGCGGCGCGGAGTCGTGCTCACGCCCGGCAACTACGGCGGGCGGTTCATCTCGGGGCATTTCCACCTAAACGGTGCGCCGGTGGTCTTCATCTCCAACTTTGTGGGCGATGCGATTGATTGCTGCGTTCGCGAGGGATTCACCAATGTCCTTCTTGTGGGACACATCGGCAAGTTGGTGAAGGTCGCGGGCGGCATCATGGACACCCATTCGCGTACCGCCGACTGCCGCGCGGAGATTCTGGCCGCCCACGCGGCCATGGCCGGCGCGGGCGCGAAGACTGTGCGCGAGATCATGACGTCCGTCACGACCACGGTGGCGCTCGAGGTAATCGAGGCCGCCGGCGTGGGGGACGCTGCGCGCGCCTCGCTCGCTGCGGCAATCGAGGACAGGTTGCGCCGCCGCGCGGCGGGCGCATGCGACATCGCCGCGGTCGTGTTCGACGCGGAGCGCCGTGAGCTTTTCCGCACGTCGGGCGCCGATGCAGTTATCGGGGAATTGGGGGCGACGTATGAGTAAAGGCGTGCTGTATGGGGTGGGCCGCGCAATCGGCTGGCCAGGGACGAAGGTGGCTATGAAGGCGCGCCGCTCGCTTGCGGACACGAAGCGCATCCTTCGCGAGGAGGGCACCTTCGACGGTGCCGAGCTCGTAGAGGACTGTGGGCTTCCGGGCGAGCGCATGTACCGCTTGCTCGACGATGTGCCCGATCGGGGCAGCTACTTCTCAACGATGGTGGTGCGCTAGATGAGGATTTCCTGCATAGCGTTCACTGAGAGGGGGTATGCGTTGGCGGAGCGCACCGCACGCGCGCTTTCCGATTGCGCGCAGACAGGTGAAGATGACCCTGGCTGGGACGTTTCCGTTTCGCGCGGGTTCGGCGAGGGGAAGGCCGACCTGCGCGCATGGACGGCGCTCGCGTGGGAAGCGTCGGACGCGCTTCTGTTCGTGGGCGCGGCGGGCATCGCCGTGCGGGCGATCGCGCCGCATGTCGCCTCGAAGGCAACCGATTCTGCGGTTGTGGTGATCGACGAGGCGGGGCGCTTTGCCGTCCCGCTTTTGTCGGGGCATTTGGGCGGTGCGAACGAGCTTGCGCAAACTGTGGCACGCGCGGCAGGGGCCATCCCCGTCATCACCACGGCGACTGACGTCCGCGGCGTGTGGGCGGTGGATACGTGGGCGCGCCGTGCGGGGCTCGCCGTTTCGAATCCCGAGGCCATCAAGCGAGTGTCGGCGCGGCTGCTTTCGGGCGGGCGCGTGGCGCTCTATTCCGACATGCCGATTTCGGGACAGCCGCCTGAGGGGGTTGACTTTGCGTCCGACCGCGCTCGGGCCGATATCGTCGTGTCGCCGTTCGCTGGCGCGAATGCAGGTGCGTCCGTTCGCGCGGCGGAGACAACGGGCGAGGTCGTGCCTGTCGGTGAGACGGGGAAGCCGGCGGGCGTGCGGGCGCAGGCGCCTGCGCCCGAGCCGCTTCGCCTTGTCGTGCCCTGCATCGTTGCGGGCATAGGGTGCCGTCGCGGTGCGTGCGCCGAAGCGATCGAGGAGGCGTTTCTTCTCGCGTGCGGGCAGGCGGGTATCTCGCCTTCGGCAGTGCGCGAGGCGGCGACGATCGACGTGAAGGCGCACGAGGAGGGTCTGCTCGCCTTCTGCCGCGCGCGCAATATCCCGCTTGCGACGTATTCCGCAGAGGAGTTGTCGCAGGTCGAAGGCAGCGTTTCGCCATCTGATTTCGTGCGCGCGACGGTTGGGGTCGACAACGTGTGCGAGCGCGCGGCACTCGCGGACGGGGGCAAACTTATCTTCCCGAAGCTCGCTCACGGCGGCGTGACCGTCGCGTTTTCCAAGGTAACTATCGAACTTTCGTTTAAGGAGCGGTGATGGGAAAGCTCTTTGTGGTGGGGATCGGCCCAGGCGGCCCCGACGGCATGACGATTGCGGCTCGGCGCGCGCTCGAGGCGGCCGACATCGTTGTGGGGTACACGAAATACGTGGAGCTCGCGCTCGCCGCCGTGCCCGACGCGGCGCATCTTGCGACGCCGATGATGCACGAGGTCGAACGGTGCCGCCTGGCGCTTTCGCGCGCGCAGAGCGGAGAAGCCGTGGCGCTCGTGTGCAGCGGTGACTCGGGCGTGTACGGCATGGCGAGCCCCGTGCTGGAGCTTGCGGAGGACTATCCCGATGTAGACGTGGAAGTTATCGCCGGGGCCACTGCGGCTCAGAGCGGGTCGGCGGTGCTCGGCGCCCCGCTTGCCCACGACTTCGCGGTCGTGTCGCTCTCCGACCTGCTCACGCCGTGGGAGGTCATCGAGCGCAGGCTCGCCGCCGTCGCGAGTGCCGACTTCTGCATCTGTTTGTACAACCCGCGCAGCAGAAAGCGCGCCGACAGGCTCTCTCGCGCGGCGAAGATTATGCTCGAATGGAAGGCCCCCGACACGCTCTGCGGCTGGGTACGCAACATCGGGCGCGAGGGGCAGCAGTCGGGCATGTGCAGGCTCTCCGAGCTGGGGGAGTTCGACGCCGACATGTTCACCACCGTTTTCGTCGGCAACGCGGACACAAAGTGCGTAGGCGGCCGTATGGTCACGCCGCGCGGGTATCGGGAGATTCCATGCGAAAGGTAACGATCATCGGGGCGGGGCCCGGAAACCCCTACTTGCTCTCGCGCGCGGCGCTCGACGCGATCGACATCGCCGACGTGGTCATCGGCGCTCATCGCGCGCTTGTCGGCATCGACGTGCCGCCCGACGTGGTGAGATGCGAGCTCGTTAAGACGGCGGACATCGTCGCCGCGCTCACCGATGCGGCGTCGTGGCAGCGCGCCGTGGTCGTGATGACGGGCGATGTGGGGCTGTTCAGCGGCGCGCGCCGCCTGGTGAAGGCGCTCTCCGGCAACGCGCAGGTGGACGTGCGCGTCATTCCCGGCATAAGCTCAGCGTCGTATCTCGCCGCGCGCCTCGCGCGTCCATGGCAGGATTGGCGCTTCGCGAGCGCTCACGGCGTGGCGTGCGACATCGTGGCCGAGGCCGGGCGCGTAGGTGAGCTCTTCCTCGTCACGTCGGGCGGGGAAGACCCCTCGCGGCTTTCCGGCGAGCTTGTGCAGGCGGGCTTCGGGGACGCGCGCGTGACGGTGGCCGAGCGCCTGTCGTACCCCGACGAGCGCATCACCTGTGCGACCGCAAGTGAAATCGCAGGTCAGACGTTCGACGACTTGAACGTGATGCTTATCGAGTTCGCAGGCGGCGCCGGGTCGCCTGTGGGCTCTAGCGCATCTCGCGCCGCGAGCTCCCGCTGGCCGTACGCTTCCTCGGGCATTCCCGACGAGCTCTTCATCCGCGGCGACGTTCCCATGACCAAGCAGGAGGTACGCGCCGTCGCGCTCGCGAAGCTGCGCCTTGCCGCGACCGACACCGTGTGGGACGTCGGCGCCGGCACGGGGAGCGTGTCGATCGAGGCGGCGCTCGTCGCGCGAGCGGGGTCGGTATGGGCGGTCGAGCGCAACGCGGCCGGCGTGCGGCTCATCCGAGAGAACGCGGATGCATTCGGGTGCGGCAACGTGCATGCGGTCCCCGGTGTCGCTCCCGAAGCGCTCGCAAAACTGCCCGTCCCCGACGCCGTGTTCGTCGGCGGGAGCGCGGGCGAGCTTCCCTCCATCGTGGAGGCGGCGCTCGAGAAGAATTCGCAGGTTCGCCTGTGCGTGCCATGCGTCACCGTTGAGACGCTCACCGAGGCGTGCGCGCTCCTCTCGGGTTCGCGCTTTAAGGGGTTCGAGGCGTGCCAGGTGTCGGCCGCCCGCGCCGAGGCTGTAGGCTCGTACCATCTTATGAAGGCGCAAAACCCCGTGTTCCTCGTCAGCGCGCGTGGTGCAGGTGGGGAAGGCGGCGCCCGGTGAGCACGACCATCCCGCGCTTCATGGTCGCTGCGCCCTCGAGCGGGAGCGGCAAGACGGTCGTAACGTGCGCGCTCCTGCGCACGCTCGCGCGCCGCGGCCTTGCATGCGCGGCCTTCAAATGCGGCCCCGACTACATTGACCCGCTCTTTCATCGCCGCGTCGTGGGTGCGCGCTCGGGCAACTTAGACGGCTTCTTCACCGACGCCCCGACGCTGCGCGCCCTGCTCGCACGCGGCGCCGCGGGCGCGGATGTCGCGGTGCTCGAGGGGGTCATGGGCTTCTACGACGGCATGGCGCCCGGCGTGGCCGACGCGAGCAGCTACCAGGTTGCGCGCGACACGGAAACGCCAGTCGTTTTAGTGGTGAACGGGCGCGGGGCGTCTTTATCGCTCGCCGCCGTAATCCGCGGCATCGCCGAGTTCCTGCCTTGTGCGAACGTGCGCGGCGTCGTGCTGAACAAGACGAGCGCCGCTGCTTGCGCCTACGCGGCGCCTGCGATCGAGAAGCACACGGGCGTCGCGGTTTTGGGTAATATCCCCGCCGATGAGGCATTCTCGCTCGAAAGCCGGCATCTGGGGCTTGTGACCGCCGACGAGGTCGAGCGGCTC
>CABRFG010000047.1 GCA_902470095.1 uncultured Collinsella sp. | reverse complement strand
AACAACTGTTTGAGCGCGCAAAAGCGCAGTTCGCTGTTGAGCGTGGAGAGCATCCCCTCCTCTGCCACCACGATGTCGCCCACCACGCCGCCGTCGTTGAACAGACTGTAGTAGTCGCGGTAGCGTGGATAGAAGTTGACCTCGACCGAGACCACAAAGTTGACGGTCGTGACCAGGATCGTCAAAAACGCGATCAGCGCCGGCACATCGTAGTAGGGCGCACCATAAAACAAGCCCTTGACCTGAACGCCAATGGGACCAGCCCAAATAATCACCAGGTGCGCAAAGAGTCCCAGATTGGTTAACAGGCCCGTGAGCGCCAGCGGCATAAACTGATCGAGCCACTGCAAAAAGGGCCAGGGACTGCGGTCACTCTGCGGAAAATACCGGTACAGCAGTACCACGTCCCAGACGAGCATGACGCCGTAGCCCAGGGCAATTGACGCCAACAGCCCCTCGACCGGCGGCAGTCCCAGCGCCAGCGCGGCCAGGGCGCACAGGCACGTCACGCCAATGGCGGCCGCAAAGCTGCACAGGATGCCGCGGTAATCCTTGATGGCCGTGAGGTAACTCATGCCGTTCCAGTTGACGATCATAATGTTGAACAGCCACAGGCACAGCAGCCCCTGCAGCAGCGTAGCGCCCGAGAACAGCAAAAAGACGCCGTAGAGCACCGTGCCCGCAACGAGCATGATGGCGTTGGAGCCCCAAAACGAAGGCAGGATCTCATCCTCGCGCTCGGCAAACAACATATCAGCCAAAAAGCGCGTGACCGGCATGGAGAAAAAACTCGTGAGCAAAAGCGAGGCCAGCAGTGTGTAGGTCACCATGCACACCAGCAGATCCTGGTTGGCACGGCCCACACCCCACAGACCGCACAGCACCAAGATACCCACCTGGAGCAGCACGCCCAGCAGCATCGGGCCTGTGCACACAATGCCGGCGTAGCCGTAAGCGCGCATCGTGGCAAACAGGCCCTTGCGCCTAAACAGGCGCTTGAGCTCAAAACCAATTCCGGCCACCGGCTACTCCCCCTCTCTGGGCAGGTTAAACGCACACGCAGTCTCGTCGTACAGTGCGCGATAGTTGGTGAGCATCTGCTCGTGCAAAAAGTACGTGGCAACGCGGCGCTGGCCGCGCTCCCCCATCTCGATACGGCGGGCGCGGCTTGTGCACATGCGTTCCATGGCATCGGCCAAGCCCTTGCGATACATAGGCGGCGTCACAAAACCCGCCACGCCAAAGTCGTCGCCCGGGGCGCCTTCGAGTAGCTCGCGGCAGCAGCCCACCTCGGTCGTCACGCAGGGACGGCGCGCTGCAAGCGACTCCAGCACGCTGAGCGGCTGGCCCTCGGAGATGCTCGTCAAAATGGTAAAGTCGAGCTTTTCCATGTACTCGACCACGTTGACGCGACCGGTAAAGATCAGGTCGCGCACGCCCAGGGTATCGACCAGCGCGTGGCACTCGGCGCCGTACTCTTCGTCGTCCACGCCGCCCATGATGTGCAGGCGCACCTTAGGCAGGCGCTCGTGCAGCTCAAAGAAGGCATAGATCATGGTCTTGACGTCCTTGATGGGCGCCAAGCGCACCACTGCGCCAATATCCACCCAGCCATCATCGGGCTTTAAGGGAATATCCTTAAAGCGATCGAACTGGATGCCGTTGGGGATAACCAGGCATTTGTCCGCATCACAGCCCATATCAATCTGCGTCTTGCGGGCGTTATGGAACAAACTCGTCACGCGGAAGGCGCGGCGGTAGATCTCCTCCGAAAGCAGGTAGAAAAAGCGAATCCAGCGGTCCTTAAATGACGGCACCACCCAATCGGCGCGAATGATCTCTTCCTCGCGCTCGCGGGTATAGATGCCGTGCTCGGTGAGCAGCACCGGCGCATGGTGAACGCTTGAGGCCGCCGTAGCCGGTCGAGATAGCGTGGTACACATCGGCAACCGGCACCTCGCTGCCCAGCAGGTAGAGCACCGGCAACAGCATAGAGCGCATGGTGTGGAATGCGTCGGCAAAGGGCGTGTAGGGGTACTCGGCAAGGCACACGTCGCGGAAGATGTCCATAAACGTTCGGCTCTGCAAAAACGAGAGCGGATGCACGCGACGGCGCTGAAAGATATCGAACAGCACGTCCCAGTCCGGATTGGAGAGCGACACCAGACGGCGTAACGCCTCGCGCTCGCGATCGTTAAAACTGGCTTCGTGCTGCTCGCCCGAAAGCCGCAGGGCATCGTCCAGGAACACCTCGTGCACCTCGACCACGTTGCCGGACAGCTCGTAGACAAACTTGCCACGGTCGGCAGCATGCGCGCCGATCACCCACAGCACAAACTCGTGCTCGGGCATAGCCGTAATGTAGCCGTGCATCCAGGTAGACACGCCGCCGTGCACATAGGGGTAGCAACCCTCGAGTACCAAGCAGATTCTCATTTGTCGCTACCCTCCTTGCGCGCAATGGTCACCGTCTTGTCCGTGGCTTTGACCAGGTACAGGTCGCCTGTCAGATGCGTAATCTCGCCACCCGTCACCGCACCCGGCTCGCCATTATTGGTACGGAACATGAGCCAAGCCTCGTCGTGGAAATTGCCCAGGCTGAGCGTCCAGGCATCCGCGCTGGTATCCACGCTCACCGTCACGGACGAAAAACGCTGGATGGCACCGGAGCACTCCGACGCCGTCTGGTGCCGCAGGTCGGGCGCGGATTTGGTAAGCCACTCCAGGAAGTCGACCAGGCCGCCCTTGTAGACCTCCCAGCCCTCCTTGGCTCCGCGATCGGGGTCCAAAAGGTCGTCCGGGTGCATAAAGTGCGTGCTCACGTAGTGCATGTTGAGCTCGGACACGGCTGCCAGGCGCATATAGGAATCGTCGACCATGCCGCCCGAAACAATACGTGGCTGCTCCACAATGCCATCGCTCGCCACGCCAAACTCCTGCACGTACGGCAGGTCGGTGCCATCCTCAAAATACGTACTGGCAATGGTCTTAATTCGCGGAACATCGGTACCGATAAGCTTGCGCGCGCGGGCCGAAAGGATATTCGACGGCGGCACGTAAACCGAGCCATGAGCGTTGGGCAGGACCTCGTCCTGAAATGCGATAAGTTCGTTGAGCGAGGCGACGAGCGTCTCTTTGTTCTTCCAGGTCTTGTAGACGTACAGCGTGCCGTAGTCGGTGTCCCAGAGCGCCAGAGGCTGATGGTTGTAGCCGTGAAAGCCCAGCTCGCCGCCCATCTGCAGCAGCATGCCGCCAAAATATCGAAACTGCGTGGTATCGGCCTGTCGCGCGGGCTCGGTCTGGTTGACCGCGTCCTCGTAGTTTTCGATCATCACGCCGGTATAGCGAATGCCGTATTTTTGCGCGAGCTTTTGCAGATCGGGCCACCAGACCTTGGTGTAAAAATCGGCGATGGAAAGGCCGTAGTCACGCTTGATATAAGTACCATCGCCCGAGGGCACGGGGCTAGGAAAGTCGTCCAAATAGAACACGGCGCTGTTGATGACCGGATAGGCCGTGGCATCACCCAGCAGGCTGATCGCCGCGGCGTAAAAACCGCGCATGACCTTGTCATAGATACCGATATTGCACACCACGGTGTGCCCACTGCCGCAGTCATTGGACCAAATGAGCGGCGCGCCCGCATCGCCGGTCTTAGCCCACTCACGCGCCGTCTCGCGCAGCGAAACCGAAAGCGACGAATCAAAGGGGTCCGAGAGCTCGCAGCGCTCTCCTCCGCCCAGCATAAAGTCCTCGCTCGGCACAATGCTTTCGGCTTTTACATAGTCATATCCGGCCGATTCAATGCCAAGCTTGGGGGCAATCGCTTGCAGATAGCTCGAGTTATCCGGCGGCATGGCGAGCATAAGCGAACCGCCGGCACTCACCCAACTCATAATGTCGCTCAGGTGCGTACCGAGCCCATCGAGCGACGGCATGAGCAAAATCACGCGATCGAAGGCGGTCAGCGAGGGAAAGGCATCCGCACTATCCAGGGCAAGGTCCACGTCGCGGTGCGCAATCTTCATGTCGAGCAGGATCTGGTCGAACTGCTCCTTTACGTCCTCGACGCCAGCTTGATCGGAATCGGTAATGACCAGGCACGTGGGCTTTTGGCCAAAGATTGCCGAGGAGGCCGGCACCGCGTCGTTGGCGGCGAGCATCCCCAGCTTATGCTGGCCCGCACTGTACTGCACGCCGGCGCGTTCGATCAGCAGCACGGCGGCCATGGCAATAAAGACCGCCCACACCACGAGGAGTCCCATCCAACGAAAGCGGCCTGCACGGTCGCGGATATGTTGCGCCACACTCATCCGGCCTCCTCCCCGTCGCGCCAAAACGCCAACTTTTCGCGGTTGTCGGCGCTCAAATACACATGCTGCTTGTCAATCGCATCGATCACACGGTGAACCTCGTCACCATCGCGGCGCATCACGGCAAGGCGCAGGCAAAGCATCCAAACCTCCTGCTCCTCGGGCACGTCGAGAACCAACTGATCGGTCACGGCCTGCGCCTCGTCGATCTGTCCGACATCGGCCAGCGTCGTCGCGTATCGAATGCGCAGCTCAAGGGTATCCTCGCGCTCGCAGCGACGCGCAAGCAGGCGCGCGTACTGTTGGCGCTGAATCTGAGCCACGCGCCCCTCGGCCAAGCCCGAGCCCAAGAATTCACCAAGAAAATCGCAGTATTCGTTGAGGTTTTGCGCGCTTGGGTCCGTCTTAAAGGCACGCTCCAGCTGCTGCAGCTTAAGGTCGGACTCCTTGGAGATCTGCGCCACCGCCGTCGCGGCATAGTGCGCCACCTCAACGTCGTCGTTAAGCTTAGCCGCCTGCAGCTGCGCCAGGTACGCGTTGGGCTCCTCGGTGAGCATAGAGAGCATTAGGCGGCGCCGGTATGCCGGGTCGTTGACGATGAGCGCCTCCTCGAGCGGGACCACGCCCGCATCGGCGTCACGGTCGTGCACCAGGATGCTGCGATGCAGCTCGTCGTTGAAGCGCAGCGACTCCAGCGCAGACTCTTTCAGTCCCTCGCCAAACTTCGCGCTGCGGATCGATAACAGAACCACCAGCAACGGGCCCCACAGCGGCACCAGCACTATCACAGCCAGCATGTGCCCGCGCACCGGCAGCAGGCCCAGCTTCATGAGCGTCCACAGCATCAGGCAAACCAGCGCATGAATCAGCAGCAAGACAGCAGCAACGACAAGCGAGATCAAGCGGCACCCCCCTCACCGTCACCGGTGTAAGAAATGTGCTGCAACAGCTCCACAATGTCCTCGCCGTCGACGGGCTCCACCACAATATGCTTTGCGCTCAGGCGCTCGCGGATAATGGGCAGATCGCACGCCTTTGCCTGGCGCATAAGCAGATAGAGCACGTCGCCGTCGACCAAGCCCGCCGCGTCGCTCTCGCGGATTGCCGACCCAATTGCGCCCACCAGCTCGCCGACAGGCTCCACGCCCGGTACCACGCGCAGGAGCAAAAAACTCCCCATCTTGCTATCTGCCAGCGCCTGCCCCGCCGCGAGCTCTTGGCCAAAGGCAGCCTGCTTGAGCACGCAAGTACCGTCAACGCAGCGTTTATCCTGCGCCACCGCCTCATAGTCAAAGGCACGGCCCAGCGCGCTTTCGACCAGCCCGCACAAGATGCGGAACAGGTTTTGATAATAGAGGGTCATTTGGTTTTCGGCCGCACTACGCACAAAGATCAACACGGCGGGTGCCCCGTCGCGCTCGATCGCGTATCCAAACATGGGAAGCCCCGGCGTCAGCTCGCGGTTCACCCACAGGTTCGAACGACCCCCGTCGCCCAAAAGAGGTGCAAGCTGCTCAAGCGTGAGCGAGCGTGCGGCATCTTCGGCAATCGCGGGACTTGCTGCCACCAGGCGTGCAAATGCCCCGCCCGAAACATGGTAGATCGCCACCGAATCGTTCTCGAGGATCTCGCCCAGAAGCTCGCAGCACTTGCGATAGATGTCGCGCGGGTTGAGCACATCGAGCTCCTGCGTCACGGCAAAGATCTTGCCAAAGCTGTCGTGGCGACCCACGATCTGGCGCCTGTACGCGCGCTTGTCCTCGATCGCGTCGTGGTAGAGCTGCGTAAGGAACGTATTGCGGTTGCGCACGAGATCGTTTTGGTCGCGCTCCGCCCTAATGGCTTCGCTGTTGCGCAGCTGCACATAGCCGCACACGGCACCCACCACAAAGTACGCAATAAACGGTAGCCAGTTGGACGGCTCGTAGAACAGGCCCTGGAAGGTATAGCCGTACTGAGTAAAGTAGCTGGCTGCCAAACCCACCGACGCCAGCAGCGCCGCAACCAGGCCAAAGTCCAAGCCATACAGCGTGCCGATCAGCACCACGTAGAGCAGGCGATAATCGAGCACGTTGAGCTGGACCGATTGTGAGAACAGATGCTCCAGTACCTCGAACAGAACCCAGGCAACGCCCATCTCCAGGCATTTAATAGGCAGCGCGCGCATCTGGATGCGGTCGATGGCGGCACGCAGCGGGTTGATCTTTTTGATGCGTCCAGCGCCCCAGCGAGCTTGAATGGTCGAGAGATCGCGCAGCAAGTCATAGCGCTGAAACCAGCCATAGCGCACGCGAGCGACGTCGCTGGCGGGCAGGGCGTAGCCGGCAGAATCGCCATAGGCAACGGCAAGGCCGGGGAACAGCGCCTTGAGGGCCTCGCCCACCTCACCCGCCGTGTGATGGAAGGTATCGGCAACGTCGAGCGTCTCAAAGTTACCATCCCAGCTATCGAAGATGCGGCGCACCAGCACCGCAAGCTCCTCGGCACACAGCAGGGGAAACGCCGCATCCTGCGCGCCCTGCAGAGCGACCGATCCGGTTGAGCACGCGTCGAACAACGGCACCAAAAACGGATCTTCCAGCGCGGCGGAGGCAGTGTACAGGAAGGGCACGCGCAGGATCTTGGTCTGAACGCCCTCGCGAGCAGCGTAGTAGCGGCACAGGTCGTTGGCTGCGCGGGCGATAATGCCCTTGCCCGTTCGCCCCGCGGCGTCGGTGGCACCCTCGGCACCCGCGGGCCCCGCTACATACAGCAGTTGGACCCGGCGACCCGCGCACGCACGAAAGACCGAGCGCAACAGCTCGATATCGCCCACGGTATCGGTATGCGGGGTAAGGTAATTGGAAAGGTAGACCATGCGGTCGAACTCGTAGGCCTGATCCAGGTGTTGCAGAAGCTCTTTCCACGAGGAATGGGGCGACGACTCGTCGCGGTACGCGTCCTGCGCGGCTACGACCTGCACATGGTCCCCGGGGAACGCCTTGGCACAAAAGTCATCGTCAACATATGCGGTGTTGCCAACAACCAGCACCTCCATGGCGCACCCCTCCCCTTAATTCCACATTTGTCATAGTCAAACATGCGTATTGTACGCTGTCAACGCGAGCCAAGGCGCCTTTAAGGCTGTTTTAAGAACTTTTTTAGGGGATGTGGGGACATCGAGAGTGCTAAATGAGCACCCAATCCAGAAGTGCGGTGAAAAACCGAGATCTGTCAAACAGGCCCCTGTTTTGAGCATCCGCGACCTGCAGTTTTGTTGTCAAAAATCGGTGTGCGCTCGGCGAGTTTCGATTTTCCCCGCACTTCTCCTACGCACCGGACTCGCAATAGCGCAGCACAATCCGCCAATCGCACTAACCGGAAAGCCAATCCAGCGACTCGGCTATCCAACCAGATACGGCCCAATCACATCGAATATCTCGCCCACCTTGGTTGCAGGGTTTTGCGCAGATGGTTTAACGTTACCCAGCCCCCTATGGTATGTGACGAGACGCCCAGCACGCTGCAATGCTTCGCCACGCCTATCATCCACTGCCCCAAACATCCCGTCCAGGTTCTTGCGGTACTCGATACCCAAGTTCTTCAACATCTCCTGCGCGAGGGCATGCTGGCAGTCGGACGCGGACATATGCGCGGTCGTGTAGCGAAAGTGCAAAAGCGGCCACAGCTCGAAACAGGGGTTGGACCACAACGCGTGGAAGGTCCTCGAACCATCAGAGAGCTCGTTGCACTTACGTTCCATCGCGTCGAAGTCGGACGCAGGGAAGTCATCCTTGTCATACACGAGCCACACGTGGTCGAACGTCTCGGGCGCATAGAGGCAGTGTTCGACGGCGAAGTCGAGCAGGTCGAGAGTATGTTTGCCAGTCCCCTTAACGACTACGGCAACCTTCCGCTCGTTTGCTGCGCCCAACGCGGCGCGCACGCCCTCGAAGTAGCGAGGCTCAGTCTCCTTGCCCTCGGTCACCACGAGATGGCGCGTCATCTGTACCATGCGAGAGCGTCCCTCGCGCTTGCCGCTGCGCCAGTCCCTCGACTTTTTCGCGGCCATACTAATCCCACTCCTCAATGCGCGTGAGATACGGGTCGGCACCATAGCGGCCAGACAGGTACTGCTTGTCGAATGCCGCGTTCTTGCTGACCAGGTTGCCATTTGACTCGTGGATGTCGGCGAGCGACCATAGCTGGCTCGCCTCCCCCTCGCCGCGTGCGGCAAACCATATCTCGTCGCGGCGAAAAACATCGTTTCGCATAGTGGACACGTCCTGAGACGAGAAGATGAGCTGCGCGCCGCTCTTGTTGACTTCGGGATCTTTGAACAGCAGGATCACGTAGCGCAGGAGCTTCGGATGCAACTTGGCGTCGAGTTCATCGACAACGACGGTACCGCCGCGTTCGAGCGCCGCCAGCAGAAACGCCGCCAGCCCCATGAGCTTCTGAGTACCGGCCGACTCCTCGGACAGGCGCAGCTCATAGCCCTTACCGTCCACCTCATGCTTTACGAAGACGCGCTGGCCCCGCCATTCCGGAGCTTTCTCAACCCTAAAGCCATCGATACGCACGTTAACGGCACGCAGAAAACGCGTGATCTCGGGTGAGTCATCCTCATCGAGCAACTGTTCGAGCATCTGCTCCAGATAGGAGCTGTTGTAGTTCAGGAACACCCCATCAAGAAACCAACTGGCAGCCTCCTTGATCACCGGCGCGTCAAAGTTGATGCAGAGAAACGACAGGTATGGCAGGCTCGGGTTGAATCTCGCGGCCGTCACGAGCTTACGCAGCGTGGGACCAAGCTCAACCCCCGTGCCCTCGCGCTCGAAAAGCATCGCCGTGCGTGACGCCCCCAATTTGCGCCGCCACAGTCCTTCGGACACGATCTCGTCCGCATGCACGGACAGGGCATAGCGGTACTCATGCTCACCCGCGCGATAGTAGAGCTCGAACTCGGTGGGCTTAGCAGCCGACACGTCATCGAACTCGAACGCAGAGCAACGGGGTATCGAAGGGCGATCACCCCCTGGTGCATCAGCACTGGCAGACAGCAGCCTAATCGGTCTGGCTACCGCCGAGCGAACGTAATCGAGAGCCTCGAGCAGGTTTGACTTACCGCCAGCGTTGGGTCCGTACACCGCGGCCACTGGTAGAAAGCCCTGCCCGTCAGGGCACACTATGAGGGAGCGCTCGAACTCCTTCATCGGCGTCGCCTGCATGGAAAGCTCCGCCTCATCGCGATAGGATCTATAGTTCCTGAAGGTGAACTGGCAAAGCATCGTCCTCAACATTCCTTTCATTGTTTTGAAAAGATATTTCAGAGTTTTTATTTGATTATAGACCTTAAATAGCATCAATCAAGTGTTTGCAGCATCTGGAGCAAAGGGTACAAGGCCAAAACTCGGAAGTATGCGGCAAATCCCTAGCGTGCCGAGCGCTCCGGAATGCCGTAATGCTTCTGCCTGCGGATCCTTTATGTGGAAAAGCTGTTGTGCTCGGGGGTTCCAGAATTTGCCGCATACTTCCGGCAGGCGTTTGCGGCTGCGGACACGCTAATCCATGCCCGCAGCCGCAATGGCGTCAAGTCCCTATCCTCTCGGCGGGAAGGGATCGTGCCCATGGGAATCCTTTGCGCGGATCCTGCCATCAGGACGATGGGTGATTAGCTCAGAGTGCTGATTAGAACTAATTTGACGACCGCGCTTTATAGCTTCGCCCTGGGTCGTCGTAACAAAGGAAGCGCGACGCGCCCCCTCGCCCTTAACCTGCCAATTGCCATCCGCCCGCTTCGTAACGTGCTGGTTTCTACCTTTCATACTCACCTCGCCTTCACGACCGATTGATTAACGTGCTCACAGCATGAGGCTCGCAGCAAGTTCACTCGTGCCGCTTTGCTTAAAGCATAAATACTGGCGCGGACATAAGCCGGACCTGAAAGGTGTCAGTATATGGAATCTCGAAGAAGTACAAGCCGGCCTCATGCTGAAACCGCCGTATCGCGCATAGCCCATTCCTATAAACGCAGCTAGTGCTACATAAACTCAGAAAATAAGGAGGATACACATTGAAAGTTAATTGGACCTGTCTCTATCTATAGGAAATCGGAAGGTCTTGATGCAAGAATATCTAAATCCGCCAACTGCAACAGCCTTGTTTCCCTAGCGCATGACAGCCCATCACCCTGCAATTACTCTTTCCGATCGTCGGCAGGTTTTAAGGCCTCAGTCAACTCGTTCAGCATGGTCGTAAGCCGAGCAATAAGTCTTTTCGCATCTTCTCTATGGTCTTCGGTGACCACATCGCCGTAAAGCCTATCGTATTTTGAGCCCTTACCGTGCGCTGCCCCCGCCGACCGAAGGTTCTGAAGATCACGGAGAGGCTTTAGGTCGATCACGATGTCATTCCCGCTAAGAAAGGCCTCCAGCTTGTTAATACTACCCTTCGCATCAGCGTCCTTTAGAGCACTTTCATCAATGTAGTCGACGAGGGCTCTCGTGAGGGCCATAGTCACGGACTCAAATTCAGACTCGCCGTTGCCAGATGGAATGTGGATTTGTTCAAGAATGCCCTCGTCTGCACGGTGGAAAGGCCTATACAGCGCCAAGCCAAACCGTTTCCTCCATGCTTTATCAAGTTCCATTCGCGCTCGCATAAGCATGGAAACAGGGCCCGACGGATCTTTAACCCACATATTGAGCAAATCTGTCTTGAATACCTCATCAGAAATGCGCTGGTCAACGGGAGACATCTCGAAGGAAAGGAAATGAGTGCGCTCACTCTCGGGAAGATCGCGTCCCAAATCGCCGAGATAAACCATAACTCTGTCCGGGTCAACATTGTCAATCTCGCACCTCCACTGGCTCCCACATGAAATGTGACGCTCGCTGACATCGAAGTGAGGGCTACTCCTGTACTTATCAAGTACAGCGGGCTTAAAGAAAACGGGGGTTAAGTAATGTGGGGCGCGAGGCTCCTTATCAAAGTAGGTGCCAAGCTTATTCGGGTCACATGTGTATCGAACGAGCGAGCCGTCAGGCCGTTCGCCGATGACGAACTCGGGGTACCGTTCATTTTTCTCATCGAACGGCCATACGCCACAAGTCTCGACGTCGTCGGGCTCGATAAAGCTTCGAGCGTAGAGCATGGACAGCAGATAGCCTTCATCAATATCGCTCGTGTACCACTGTCCGATATGGTAGTTCCCTCCGACTTCATCACTCTCTGAAATGCACTCAGTGCTCCCCAAAGGATAGTTGGACGAAGATGCCAGCCGAGCGTCAACAAAGTAGACGAAGAAGCATTGCTTAGCTGCAATGAAGCGCAGTATGTATTTGGTCCTGACACGCACCTCGTCTCCAGCAAAGTCAACGACTTTTTCTCTCTCGCCGCACTTGTCGACGCTATAGTAGCAACCGTCTTCGCCGCGGTAGAGTTCAAACAGCATGACAAATTCCTGGTTGACCAGAATCTGCGCTTGGTCGAGCGGATAGAAATACTGCTCGGCAACAATAAAGTCATAGCCCTCATCGCGCCCGTCATGATAAGTGACGTCATCTGCACATACGCAGAAGCCTGGCGAGAAACTGGAAGCATGCTTCAACCAATCATCACCTGCAAGAATCTCCTGCCTCCGTGCAAGGTCGGCAAAACAGGCAAAAACGGAAGGCCTTCCATCAGCAGCGTCATGGTGCGAATAGACGGTAACCCATGCTCCGGAAAGGGGGTTCTTGACCAGCTCGATCACTTTCTCCTGCTTGAATGGTTTAGCGTCGAGCCCCAGCCTGGCTAAAACCCTTAAAACCGCTTCGTTCATATGCACCTCTTACCATTTGGCACCATCACCGTAAAATGAAGCGAAAATGAACCGTGAGAAACTATCACGGACCAAAATCGTTTAAGGAAATTGTCCATCATTGCGGGGACAAAGAAAAACCGCCAGGACGACGGTCGGAAGCTTTAAAAGACTAATTGACAAGAAATAGAAGGTATTCCCATCAAATCTGACCAACGCATTCACCCATTAGCAAACCGCCAAGAATCGAATCGTACCAGCACTGCCGAGAAGACTAAACACAGCACTTAATAAAAAGCTTCCCGAACGGTGTTAGCCTAAAAACATGATGTACGCAATCAAACCGCCATCCATCAGAAGGCGTATTATCCTTCTTTATATTTCGGATCCTGTCAGAATCCTCAATCCCAAGATAATCGTCTTCTCCCTCGTAACAGTACGTTTCTTCGCTTAAAAGTTTCAGTCGCTCCAAGTTATTCAAATACAAAGACACATTCTCAGGACATTGAACGATAGCATCGAATACGTTCGTATAATTTTCGCAAAGCACTCGCCACCGAGCTTTAATTGGCATGTCATCGTCTTCGACAACGCGTAAGTCAATAACCGGAATATGATCTTTACCAAGCCCTTCAGAAAGCCACGACATCATTTTGGCTTCATCGGGAGTCAGTTGTCCGATTATGCTAACAAAACTCGGATGGACGAGAGGAGAAACCCTTTTATCCATAGAGGACGCGAGTAAATTAACGTACAGCCCCCTTAGGTCCTGACTGTCGTACGAATATGACAGTTGCTGAATAGCCGGCACCACAACATTCTGTGCAGGCTCACAGAAGCAGTCCTCCGGGACGTCTTCCATCTTTTCTTCGATTTGCCGAATCGCCTCCTCAATATTGCTCTCGCCGTTAACCACCCATTTCTTCCAGGGGCCAAGCAATACGCCAACGGTTCTGGGAACTAAACTCAGAGTGTCTCCGACCGATGAGAGCACAGGATGCAGAGCATCATCATATGCTTTACTCAATACATCAGATGGCAGAGATGCAATTTCTTTGGAAAGCTCGTCCACTTTGTCTCACCCTATTCATACCGACATCAAGTCCATGATATATAAGGCCCACATTGATACAGCCAACAACGGGGAGGGATTGCAGTACCTAACGGCCTGACATTCTGAGTATCTCGCCCTCACTCCCCCTTCTTCTTACGCAGCACATCTATCGCGTGTTCGCCCAAGATCGCCGAGGACAGCTTCAGTGCCGCACCCTTAACGGTGTTGAAGAAGTTCTCGAGAAACGGTGCGTTCATGTCGTAGTAGTTCATGTTCCTAAACAGTGCATAAATCGCGAGGAACGTTTGGGCAATGACCACTACAACACTCATTGCAAGAGCGTTGTAGGGCGACTGGGAAATCCGCACCAAGGGTCTCAAGCGCAGTTGGGCAAACCAATCTCCGGCGACCAACAATCCGTCTTGGGCAGTCTTAATAACCCATAGGGAAAGTAGTTGCGCATAAGGAGGTGACGCATAATTTCTTTCACAAATTGACAAACACATAGAGGGACACGGTCCACGCGTATTCATATGATTTCTGGCGACTAGACAATAAACCATCGAGGAAAGGGGCACGGGCAGTATATGCGAACATCGTATCAGTCGACGACGAGTCGTCCGAGCCCGTCGGGGCCGAACGCTACGAGAGGGCGGCGGGCCGGGAGGTCTACCGCAGCGGCCACTACGCGAGGAAGTTCGTCACCGGGGCCGGGGAAGTCGAGCTCGGCGTGCCGAAACTCCGCGGCGCGACCTTCCGGACGGCTGTCATCGAGCGCTACCGCAGGCGCGAGACCTCTGTCGAGGAGGCTATCGTCGAGATGTACCTGGCGGGCGTCTCAACCAAGAGGATCGAGGACGTCTCCGAGCTCCTCTGGGGGGCGCCGGTGTCCACCGCGAGGACGGTGAGCGACGGGTTCGCCGAGACACTGGCCTACACGGAATTCCCGCCGGAGCACTGGCGCCGGATCAGGACGAACAACGGGATCGAACGCATCGACTGCGAGATCAGGAGGAGGACGAGGGCCGTCGGGACCTACCCGGACGGCAACTCGGTCGTCATACTGGTGTCAGCGAGACTGAAGTACATAGCGGAGCACGAATGGGACAAGAGGAGGTACCTGGACATGTCCAAACTGGAGGAGATGGACGAGCTGAAGGGAAAAGCGGAGGGCTAGAAGAGGACGAGGCCGAGGACGGCTAAATCAATTTACGAAAGTATCTTGACGGTACCCGAAAATGTGACCCAACCCCTCGCTTTGCCGTCGAGCCATTATGATAATTAACAACGTACAACGATGAGGAGCCCGATCGGAACTAAAGTAGACGGGAACAACGTGCAATCAATCGAACATCTAAAGTCCACGGACGGTCTGGGTGAAGGCAAAGGCGGCATTTGGAAAAAGTGGCCTTGGAAAGACCTAGATCACTATGAATTAATGTCTGATCTTATTCTTAAGGCCAACTACAGCATTCAAGACTTCAATGCTGCCATCAAAGACGGATTTTCTCCCAACATTAAGGACACCGTATTTCTAGTAGCACTCGCCACCTGGATTAAAGATGCATACTGGCAGATTAATTACACCTGTTTGAAAGAAGTAATTAGAACCAAATTCGAGCTCTCGAGACAAAATGAACTCACAGAGGCGCGTAATTATCTTGAAGCGGTTCGCTCAATCGTAATTGCACACCCTCTAAATTCGACGAGGCATGAAGAATACGGCTTTGGTCCAGCGGAGCGAATTTGTATTGATGTGAGAGGGAAAAGCCTTCTCGACTCATATCCGGGTGCAGTGATCTATCGCATCACACCAAAAGGATTAGAAGAGACTGATAACGTTGCTGAGAACGAAATCGCACTCATGACTTGTCGTAGCACTCAAACAGAAACTGGCAAGCTACATTTTGAAAGATGCTGTCTAGATATGCGCGATATTCGCAACTCAGCTCAGGTCTACATTGACGCTTTATACGAACTCGACCGATATCTCGGTCGGCTAAAGAAGAACGACTTTTTTAATGAAGCGTAGCCATAGATAGCTAAGCAGATCCTGGATTTTGCTGGGATAAAAAACCTGGGCTAATGGAACTCTGGGCGCAGACTATCGGCAACCGCAGAGGCACCCGTCCGACCGCAAACATGAGCAGAACCGCAATGCTGGAGCTATTCTCTAGCGAATTGATCTGCGCTCAGCCGCAATTGCATTTCGAGCATCCTTTAGATGCTTCTGTGCCTTTCGGTGCATATCTTTTAATTGCTTAACTGGGTCAACATCAACTTCATCATAAACATGGGTCATATCGCCATCAACATATGCAACAAAGGAAGAGCCGCCCAGCTTGCCGACTGCTTTGCTGTGCTGTAATAGCAAACTCTGCATATCCTTACGAGCGGCGCGTATTCTGGGCTCGGCACATTTCAGGAAATGACAGAATAACTCAATAACAAGTTCGTTGTACCTCATGTTTGTATATCGAAAACAAAGATACGGACAATCGGATGAATCATGGTCTTTGATTTTCGAAATTGTCTTGTTTAGAAAGGCGCGAAGTTTTGGCGAGGTATTGTATTCGCGCATATCAACAATTTGATCAAGATCAAATCTAACCCTAGTCGCATCATTTTCCCTGACAAGCGAAATAACGGTTTGACCATGCTGAACTGGATTTCGAATCTCATACATAAAAACATAGAGGCCACCTTCGTCATACCAAGAAGAAGGCAGTTTCCAATAGTCTTTATACAGTTCTTTATTTGAACCTCGGTCATACTTCCGCATAACTGCCTGCATTCTATCGACAAGACCACGGGCTGCGGAAACATAATTTCCAAAAGCAGCGTTAACAACAGTCCTCTCGCCAAAACCCCCATTGGCAAAGCCGTCGGGTAAGAAGTCAAACTGATCACACGGAACCAAGCGCCTCAGTTCACCATAGTTCCATCGAAACTGTTCATACAGTTGCTTAGCCTCCCAAAGTGACCGCACAACGTCGTCATACTCTTTCACTTTGGTTACAGAATCGCCCTCGAGATACTCAATCTTTGAGAGCGCTTTCTGAGCTTCGACACTCACCGATTTGAACGGCAAAACATGGACTAAATCTGCCAAGGGAATCCCCCTAATAGAGCAATAGCCATACATATGGCAATTAACAACGTTCCTAGCAAGGCGAACACTAGGGATGCTAGCACCAAATGCCAACGGTTTTGTGGACATGACAAATGGAGTCGACGCAGGTCTAAACTTCTTGACCGCCCAGTCATCTCGAAAAAGCACAGTCCAGGCAAACGCCACACACCACTCCCGCACGAGGATCCCACCAGACGCCCTTACCTTGGTAGCAAGCAACCCGGACGCACAAAGCGACCTGGGACACCACTACCAAAGAAAGGAAACACCATGCCCAACAACGACATCGTCTACCTACTTAAGTTCGCGCCCAAAGAGGCGTTCATCGAAGACCTACTGAACGGTCGTCTCTACATGAACGCGGCCGGCTACTACCAAGGCCTGCCTGGCGAGCGGGGCGATCCGCTCGAGGCGTCCATGGCCCCTGGGGTATGCCTCTACAGATATGCTTGCCTGCCCATCTACTGCATGTACACGGTCCGCGAGAACAATAATGTCGACAACACCGTGAAAATCCCGATACGCATGATCCAAGAGTTCGGGTGCGCGGACGGGTGGATCGGCATTGTGCAGTACGACAGCTTCGCGCGCCTCGCCGACAGACACATCGCCGACGACGGAAGCATCTACGCGCACGGTCCCATCTCCTATGGCGTCCCCAGGCCAAAACTGATCCGCGAGATCTTTGAGGGCATCCCGCACAACCTCGTTATCAAAACGCCCAAGTACGCATATCAGAAGGAGTATCGAATCATCGGGTCGCGACCGGTCGAATGTCGCCTTTTACCAGACGAGAATCACCCTGGCTGCATAATCGAAAAGTACGCCCATGCAGAGCTTGACCTAAGCAGCAGCCTCTCGGACTTTACCTGGAAGGCCTCGGTGCCGAGCCTCGAAGAGGCGCAAGGCGGCCTCATGTTGAAGCTGCCGCATAGCGTATAACCAACGAAGCGTAGGCGGGACGCCGCCAATGGCCAACGCCCCAACAGTCAGTTACTCCTCCCCCTCCCCAACATTCCCCAGAAAGTTCGCTGATGTTGAGCGGTGTTCCCATAAAATAAACCCCAAAAAAAATGTGCGGAGTGCTGGCCTGGAGCTGTCTTCGGACCCCGTTGGTTGCTCACCGAGAGGCTCCGCTATGAAACGACTCCTTTACTACCTGATCTGCGCGATCGCGTGCACGTCCATGGTCGGCGCGACGTTGCCTATGGCAGCCATTGCAGAGGCGGTTCAGCCTCAGGAGACCGCCGAGCAGCAGGCGCAAGCCGTGAGGTCAAGCTCAGCGTTGCTTTTGAATGCAGAAAAGCGAGTCCGAACGCACCGGCGTCCGGTCCTCTTGGCAGGTCACATCTTGGGTTGATGTCCAAAAAACTAGCCCTTGCGGTCGGTTAAACAAGCTTCAGCAGCCATTGATACTCTCCGGGATCACGCATACGCATAATATCCATGTATGTTCTGCTTTTTGCGACCATGATATCGTCGAACTTGGCTAGGACGTGCCCGCTCGCTCTTGTGACAACCATGCGGTCATTGCAAAAATATGAAAGGAAGGTGTCCTTGTCGGGATGATGCATCCGTCGGACGTCGAGCGCGTTCCGGAAGTCATGGTAAAGTGCGGCGTTTATGGTTTCCTCAAGTCCAGGCAGACTGTCGATGCCTTCAAAGCGGCAAGGATATACTAGAAGCAAATTTTTCGAACGATTGATGGAGCGAAGAAGTCCTCGGGCCTCACGGTCTTCTTCGCTCAATTGTTTATCACTCTCAGTTTTTAGAAGCTCGTCAAGCTTGGCGAGGCTGTAATCCCTGAGAATCGCATGCAGGCGTAAGCCTCTCTGTTCTTTTGCATAACTTATGCCAGGTTGTCTAAAAGTAATTCCGCGTTCTGAAACTCGCCTTGACGAAGTGAGGCTTACGGCGCGCATCATGGATTTTCCGAAGATGAGCTTGAAATCTAACTGATACGCGTCTGATACCGCATCACACTCCCCATTTGCCTCGGATACGGGCGCATGAAACTCCGCACCTCTGGTCAGTTCCTTGAAAGCGTTAGAGTGGTTGATGAGCTCGCGCGTCCATTCCTCGTATGTATATAACGGACGCCCAGAATAGTCTTGTATGAGGTCCTTAACAAACAATTCTGGGGTAATCATTGCGGATTTGTTAGCGTCGGATTATTTTAGCCAAATATAGTCGGCCGAGATTGACCAATCCCG
>CABRFG010000046.1 GCA_902470095.1 uncultured Collinsella sp. | reverse complement strand
TTGCCTTTTTCATGCCAACTTGTTCGCTCTGGACGCCGCTCGCTGTCCGTCCTCTGCCTGCGGCGTTGCCTTGCTCCGGATGCGGTATGCTCAACCTGTGGCGCCTTAGATGTAGTCATTGGGGACGTTCTTAAATGACTGGGTTGAGTAAAATACTTTTCGAGTTTATTTAATCTGCTTTGTTAGAAATTAAGCTGTCTACCTGCTCAAAGTAATTAACAGTCTTCATCTGATATTGAAAATATTGCTCGAAAAATCGTTCAAGAAGTCGCGGGGCGATTTTTGATGGGTCGCGCGTCAAGCGATGTGGCAAGTTCTTGGTTAGATATTGGTCAGTTTTGGGGCAACCTTGCCAAAAGCTTGACGGATGCAGATTTAGACGTCGACGAATGAACACTTCGATTGCGATTCAAGCAAAATTCTGGGCTGATTCTCGATAATCGCTTCCAATCGTCCCTTGCCGCGTGCCGCCCTCGCGTACAATCTGCTCCGACATTCGCGCGCCGTCCGGCGCTTAAGAGGGGAGGGCCCCATGGCAAACGAGATTTGGACCATCAAGCGTTGTCTCGAGTGGACCAAGGAGTACCTGGCCGAGCGCGGCGAGGAGCACCCCCGTCTTTCTGCCGAGTGGCTGCTCTGCGCTGCCACGGGTTTGGCACGCATCGACTTATATATGCGCATGGACGAGACGCTTAACGCGGCTCAGCTCGAGACCATGCACGCGGCCGTTGTTCGTCGCGCTAAAGGTGAACCGCTGCAGTACATCACCGGCAGCACGCAGTTTCGCATGATCGACGTCACGTGCGCCCCCGGCGTGCTCATTCCGCGTCCCGAGACCGAGATGCTCGTCGAGGAAGTCCTCAATTATCTGGATGCCGAGGTGCTGAGCCCCGAGGCTGCTGCCCGTCAGCGTGTTGAGCTGCCTTGGAACGATGAGGTCGAGGAGGCACGCAAGGCTGAGGCCGCGCTGGCAGACGAACGCGCGGCCGCCGAGCGCCGTGCCGCCAACCTGACGGCCGCCGATGAGGCTGCGCTGGGTAGCGACGTGCTCGGCAGCCGCGCCTATGCCGAGGAACTGGCCGACCGCGAGGCCGAGGAAGCCGCCGCGCAGGCAGCAGAAGCCGAAGCGGCAGAAGCAGAGGCCATGGAAACCCCCGAGCCCGAGCTCGACGAATACGGCATCGCCATTGAGGACAACGACCAACAGGCGACTCCCGCGCAAGATGCCGCCGAGGCCAACGTATCTGCCCCAGCCGAGCCCCGCACTGCCCGCGTTCTCGAGGTCGGCTGCGGCACGGGCTGCATCTCGCTTTCCCTTGCCTGGGAGCGCCGCGGCCACGTTACCTGCACCGCCACCGATATCGAGCCGCGCGCTATCGATCTGGCCACCAAAAACCGCGACGCGCTCGGTCTCACATCCGATGAGGTCGCCTTTAGCCTCACCAACCTGGTGAGTTCCATTCCCCGCGAAGAGTGGGGCACCTTTGATGTGCTTGTCTCCAATCCGCCCTACATTCCGACCGACGTCATGCGCTCACTGCCGCACGAGGTCAAGGACTTCGAGCCCGACCTGGCGCTTGAGGGCGGCGCCGACGGCCTCGATATCTTCCGCCGCCTGCTCAATGCGGCGCCTTACATGCTGCGCGCCGGCGGCCTGTTTGCCTGCGAGCTCTACGAGGGTGCCCTCGACGCCGCCGCCGAGCTCTGCCGCCAGGCGGGTCTCTCGGACGTGCGCATCGTCCGCGACCTCACCGATCGCCCCCGCATCGTCCGAGCCATCGTCACCGAGCCCAAACAGCGTCAGTAATATTCATTAACTGGTTAGCAAAAATTATAAAGTAGTTTATAATTAGGACGGCCGAAAGAGGTCGGCCCATGCAACCTCCTACCTTTCGGGAAATCATTGCCCTACTCAAGCACGATGGATTCGTGAAGGTCGCGCAAGTCGGTAGTCATGCTAAGTATGTTTCTGGTGACCGTGTTGTCACCGTGAACGGCTCTGGTGGTGATCGACCAAAGAAGGGCACGTGGGCAAGTATTCGTCGCCAAGCTGGATGGTAGTTGGAGGCAAAATGAGGCAGCGATTTACCTATGACTGCGTTCTCATAAAAGAAGACGACGGTTACTGCGCCAGCTTCCCGCAGATTCCCGGCGCCTTTGCCGATGGCGATACACGCGAAGAAGCGATTGCCCATGCCACCGAGGCGCTGATGGCGTTTTTGGCCGACGACCTCAACAACGGTTTGACTCCGGCAGGGTACGAACACTCGGCCGAGGTCGTGGCCCTTTCAGTCGAAATCGACCACGAGGACGCTCGGGAAGCGGCGTGCCGAACATTTAAAGACGCAGCGCTGGACCTCAAAGTCTCCGCTCCACGGATTACCGCTCTGGTCAAAGCCGGAAAGCTCGATGTTGAACTCGTCGACGGCCGTCGGATGATAACGATAGACAGCATCGAGCGCTACGCCGCCCAAAAACGCCACGCCGGCAGGCCAAAGAAGTTCGTCGCAGTTCAATAACCCCCTCACTTTCACCGACTACTAAAGCCGCTCACCAAACCAACATGCGCTCTGGGCAAATAGGTTGAATGTTTCGTGCGAGAATGCCCCTCAGTAAACAAACTTGCACCAGAGCGTAAGGGGCTGGCATACACATGCAGACGGTCTATCGGGTATACAAGGGAACGCGCGAGCCGCATCGGCTTGCCGTCGAGCGCGCGGCCGAGGTGCTCGGCCGCGGCGGCCTGGTCTTGATCCCGACCGAGACCGTCTACGGTGTCGCCGTGGCAGTCAACGCCTTCTCCGATGCCGTCCCCCAAGATACAAGCGAATCCTTGTTGTGGCCGCGCGATCCGCATGCCACCGTTAACGGCGCCGCGGTCCCTGCGCTTGGTACTGGCTACCGCCGCATCTTTACCCTCAAGCAGCGCAAGCTCACCCAAACGGTCGCCTGGCTGGTCGATGGCGTCGAGGCGCTCGACCGCTATGGCGTGGATATCCCGGAAGATGCCCGCGTACTTGCGCGACGATGCTGGCCGGGAGCCCTGACTATCGTGGTCAAGGCGGCTCCCTGCGTGCCGACCTTTATGCGTGCTGCCGACGACACCGTGGCCCTGCGCGCTTCGGCCTCTCCCGTGGTCCAAGCGCTCATCCGCGCCTGCGGCAGTCCCCTTGCCTGCACGAGCGCCAACACACACGGCGCGCCCTCGCCGGCAAGCTTTGCCGCCGTCGAAGGTCGCATCCTGGAGGGGGTCGATGTTGCCGTCGACGCCGGCGAGACCCCGTGTCGCGACGCCTCGACCATCGTGTCGTTCCAGCACGGCGGGCTCCAGATCCTGCGCCAAGGCGCACTTCCCGCATCAGAGATCGAACGGGTCCTGTCCGACCCGATGCAATAGAAAGGTGTAAGCGATGTCGTTGAATCTGGGCAGCCTGGGCATGGAAGATGCCTCGTTTAACTTTGGCGGTTCCTACATCATGGCGCTCGACTGCGGCACCACCTCGGTACTTGCGACCATCGTCGACGAGTACGGCTGCATCGTCGCGCAGGCACGTCGTAGCGTCAAAACCAGCTTCCCGCGTCTCGGTTGGATAGAGCAAGACCCCATGGAGGTGCTTGCCAGCCAGATCGGCGTGATGATGGAGGTCCAGTTTAAGAGCGGCATCCATTCTGACCGCATCGCCGCCATCGGTATCTCCAACCAGCGCGAGACCACGGTGGTGTGGGACCGCATAAGCGGCCAACCCATCTATAACGCCATCGTGTGGCAATGCCGTCGCACCGCACCTCTGATCGACGAGCTGGTCGAGCGGGGCGCAGAAGAGCTGGTGCGCTCCCGCACGGGACTCACGCTCGATCCGTATTTCTCGGCTTCCAAGGTGCAGTGGATCCTCGACAACGTCGACGGTGCGCGTGAGAGCGCGGCGGCGGGCGACCTCATGTTCGGCACCATCGACACCTGGCTCATCTACAACCTCACCGGCAGTCAGGTCTTTGCCACCGACTACACCAATGCCAGCCGCACGGCGCTCTTTAATATCCATACGCTCGATTGGGACGACGACCTGCTGGCGCTCTTTGACGTTCCACGTTCCATGATGCCCGAGGTTCGTTGGAGCTCGGGCGACTACGGCCGCGTCGCGAGCGACATCATGACCAACATGCCGCCCATCATGGGCGTGGCGGGCGATCAGCAGGCGTCGCTGTTCGGCCACTGCTGCTTCCATCCCGGCCAGACCAAAAACACCTATGGCACGGGTTGCTTTATGCTCATGAACACCGGCGACGAGGTCGTCGAATCCAAGAACGGTCTGGTCTCCACGATCGGTATCGCCGCGGACGGCAAGATCAGCTATGCGCTCGAGGGTTCTATCTTTGCCGCCGGCTCAACCATGAACTGGCTGCGCAACAACATGGGCATCATCTCGAGCGTGAGCGAGTCGGCACAACTCGCCGCTTCGATTAGCGACAACGAGGGCTGCTACTTCGTTCCCGCCTTTGCGGGTTTGGGTGCTCCCTGGTGGGACCCGCATGCCCGCGGTATCGTGTGCGGTCTGACCGGCGCCTCGAGCCGTGCGACCATCGTACGTGCCGCCTGCGAATCCATGGCATATCAGAGCTACGACGTGCTGCGCGCCATGGAGCAGGACGTGGGGCTTTCGATTGAGCGCCTGTCTGTCGATGGCGGTGCCTCGCGCAACGAGTTCATCATGCAATTCCAGGCTGACCTGCTGGATATCCCCGTGCTGCAATGCGAGACGGTGGAGACCACGGCAATCGGTGCCGCGTACTTGGCGGGTCTTGCCGTCGGCTATTGGGAAGACCTTGAAGAGCTGGAGCAAAATGCCCAGATCGTTAGGACCTTCCTTCCCTATATGTCCGCCGAGCGTCGCGAGCAAAACCTTGCGGGCTGGCGTGATGCAGTCAAGCGCTCGCTCAGTACCGCACAGTAGGGCTGCGATGGGCTGCTCGATACAACAAACCGCTAAACTTATGCATGGCGTGCGGCGGCAACATTGCTGTGCGCCTTGTCAGCAAGGCCGTTTTGCGGCCGCAACGAAAGGGGCAATCAACCCATGACCGTCACCTACGATACGTCCCGTGTGACGCTTGTCGATCACCCGCTCGTCCAGCACAAGCTGTCGATCCTGCGCGACAAAAACACCGGCACCAACCAGTTCCGCCAGCTCGTGCGCGAACTCGCGCTTTTTGACGGCTACGAGGCCATGCGCGACCTGCCCATGGAAGACGTCGAAGTCGAGACCCCTATCACCACCGCAACGTTTAAGCAGCTCGCCGGCAAGAAACTCGCCATCGTGCCCATCCTGCGTGCGGGCCTTGGCATGGTCGACGGCATCCTCGACCTGGTGCCCTCCGCTCGCGTGGGCCACATCGGCATGGAGCGCGACGAGGTCACCCACGAGCCGCACGAGTATTACTGCAAGATGCCCAAGGATATCGACCAGCGCATCTGCCTGGTCGTCGACCCCATGCTCGCCACGGGCGGTTCGGCCGAGATGGCCATCAGCTACCTGCGCGAGCGCGGTGTCAAGGACATCCGCATGCTGTGCATCGTCGCGGCCCCCGAGGGCCTCAAGTCGCTGACTGAGAAGGACCCCGATGTGCATATCTATACCTGCGCCATCGACGACCATCTCAACGAAGCTGCCTACATCGTTCCCGGCCTGGGCGACGCCGGCGACCGCATCTACGGCACGCTGTAATCTCTGGGCCATACCGGCTAACGTCGAAAATACGAAGAAATGGTGCGCGCGGGCGAGCAAAAGACGACCACGCGCACTCCTGTTAACGGACGTTTTGCCCTGCAGGGTTCGAGAAAAACGTATTACCGTACCTGCGGCATAAAGAAGGTCTTAAGAAAACGAACAGGTGCGTATTAACCGATGCTTTTTCGGTTGTACTTTAGCGATTGGCTCGTACAATAGTCACCAATGTTTGGCGGGAACTGTTCTGTAAGGCGTTAAAAAGGAAAGTGAGGACGCCAGTGTTTCAGATAGCCGATCTGCTCGCTATCGTTGCAGGTGCCATCGCGGGCGCGATTGCCTTCCTTCCCTTTGTCTTTACGCTCAAGCCGGTTCTTGACGATAAGCAGAATGCGGACATGCTCAAGGGTATGGTGAGTCTCGCGGTCTCGGCAATCGCGTTGCTTGTCTTTACCTTGGTTGTGTTTGTGTTGTTCGGAGAGGCATTTCGCATGTTCCTCCTGGGCGAGGCGATCGGCTTCGTGGCCTTTATGGCCGCCTGCGCGGTTCGCGTCGCCAAGGCGCTGCGAGATCCTCATGAGGTCGAAAGGTAAGTCGTGGAAATTTTTGAAAAGCTGCCTGATGAGATTAATCATCTGGTCAGCGAGTTCAGCTCCACCCCTGTCGTGGGCGATCTGAGCTGCGGCATCACGCAGTACTCGTTTTGGCTGATCGTCTCCACGATCGTGCTCCTGATCGTCCTGGCCGTGTTCAAGAAGAAGCAGACCCTGGTTCCCAAGGGCTTCTTCGTCAACGGTTTCGAGTACATCATCGAGTACGTCGAGAACGATATCGGCAAGGGTGTCGTGGGTGAGAACTGGAAGAAGCACTTCCCGTTCCTGTGCTCGCTTTTCCTGTTCATCCTGATCAATAACATGATCGGCCTGATCCCGGGAATGAAGCCCGGCACCGGCGCAATCGGCTCCACCGCCGCACTCGCCATTTTCGCCTTCGTGTACTTCATCTACTACGGATGCAAGGCTCACGGCGTGATCGGCTACATCAAGAGCCTCGCCCCGCAGGGCGTGAGCTTCCCGATGAACGTGCTCGTGTGGGTCGTCGAGCTTTTCTCGACCTTCCTGCGCCTCATCACGCTCGCCGTCCGTCTGTTCTGCAACATGTTCGCAGGACACGTGGTCATGGGCTCGTTCGCCATCATGGCGAGCATGTTCATGCAGCCGCTGCTTCAGCAGGTTTCCGCGGCCCACGCCGTCGGCGCCCTGCCTTCGCTGGCCTGGCTTGCCATCCTCATCCTGATCTATGCGATCGAGCTTGTGGTCGGCGCCATCCAGGCTTACGTCTTCACGGTCCTTACCGCCGTGTATGTCTCCGAGGCAGAGGAGGTCGCGGAGGAGGAGTAATCTTCCGTTCGCGCCTTAAAGGTAAGGCAATTCGTTAAACCGCCGGTGCCCGTACCCATGGAGCCCGGCAGTTATAAAAAGGTTATCCTGCGTGAAATAAGACACGCACGACAAAGGAGGAATCGTGGGAGTTATCGGTTACGGTCTCGGTGTTATCGGCGCTGGTCTTGCTATCGGCCTGTCTGCTCTGGGTGCTACGGGTGCTATGGCCCGTCAGCCTGAGGTCCAGGGCCGCGTGTTCACCGTCTTCATCATGGGCTCCGCCTTCGGCGAGGCTCTGGCTCTGATCGGCTTCGTTGTCGCGCTGATCGTTAAATAGCACGGAGCGTCAAGTATGAATCTTTCATCCCAGAAGAGCGCGATCGCACTCTCCGCGTCCGCGGCCGCGCTGCTTATGCCGGTTTCCGCGTTCGCCGAGGACGGCGCTGCCGGTGCGGACATCCTCATCCCTAAGATGGCGGAGTTCATCCCGGCGCTTATCGCCTTCCTGATCATCTGGATCGTGCTGGCAAAGGTCGCCCTGCCGGGCATCATGAAAACCATGGAGGAGCGCGGCAAGAAGATCGAGGAGAGCCTCGACGAGGCCGAGAAGACCAAGCAGGAGGCTATCGCCAAGCGCGCTGAGTCCGACTCGATCGTCACCGACGCCCGTCGTCAGGCTGCCGACATCGTTCTCGAGGCCCGTAAGGACGCCGAGTCCGAGCGCGCCCGTATCATCGAGGCTGCTCACAAGGAGGCCGAGGAGATCATCGCCAAGGCCCATACGACCGTCGAGGACGAGCGCAAGTCCATTTACGCCGGTGCCGCGAGCTCCATCGCCGACCTGTCCGTTGCCGTCGCCACCAAGATCGTGGGCGAGGCACTCGAGGACGATGCCGAGCAGAAGAAGCTCATCGAGCGCTACATCCAGGAAGCAGGTAGCCTGAATGCCGACTAGCCGCTATCAGGACAAGGTGCTCGAGACCTACGCGCGCTCCCTTCTGGAAGCCGCTAAGGCCGAGGACCATGTGTTTGAGGACCTCGAGATGATCGAGCGCCTGGCTTCTGCCAGCCCCGAGATCATCGCCGTGCTCGACACCATGTCCAAGCGCGACCAGCTCGACCTTCTTCCCAAGGTGGCAGCTGCCTTTAAGTATGTTGCCGAGGAAGACGAGGATGTAGTGGGCGTGACCGTCACCACGGCGATCCCGCTCGACGACGAGCTGCGTCAAACCATCACTAAGAAATGCGAGCAGGACTTCGGCCGCAAGGTATTCCTTATCGAGCAGGTCGACCCGTCTATCGTGGGCGGCCTGGTGCTCGAGGCCCGCGGCGAGCGTCGTGACATTTCCGTCAAGACGCAGCTGCGCATCGCGCAGGAGACCCTCGCAAACTCTGCTAATTCGTACGGAGGTGAAGCCTAATGTCCGAAACCCTCAATGCCCAGGATATCGCCAAGAGACTGCAGGAGCAGCTCACGAGCCTCTCCGCGACGGTCGATACGCATGAGGTTTCAACGGTCGATGAGGTAGGCGACGGCATCGCGCGCGTCTCCGGCCTCAAGAGCGCCATGGCAGGCGAGCTTCTGGAGTTCAAGAGCTCCGATACCGGTGAGACCGTCTTCGGCCTTGCCCAGAACCTTGACCGTGACGAGGTCGGCGCCGTTCTGTTCGGTGCCGTCGACTCCATCAAGGAAGGCGACGAGTGCCGCACCACTGGCCGCGTTATGGATATCCCCGTGAGCCGTGCCATGCTCGGCCGCGTCGTCAATCCGCTCGGCCAGCCCATCGACGGCCTGGGCGACATCGTCGCTACGCACCGTCGCCCCATCGAGTTCAAGGCTCCCGGCGTCATCGATCGTACCCCGGTGTGCGAGCCGGTTCAGACCGGTCTGCTCGCTATCGACTCCATGGTGCCTATTGGCCGCGGTCAGCGTGAGCTCATCATCGGTGACCGTAAGACCGGTAAGACCGCCATCGCCATCGACGCTATCCTCAACCAGCGCGGCAAGGGCATGGTCTGCATCTATGTCGCCATCGGCCAGAAGGCCTCCACGGTTGCCAACATCCGCGAGACCCTCGCTCAGCACGGTGCGCTCGACTACACCATCATCGTTTCGGCCACCGCTGCCGATTCCGCCCCTATGCAGTACATCGCGCCTATGGCCGGTGCCGCTATTGGCGAGTTCTTTATGTACAACGGCGAGGACGGCAAGCCCGCCAGCGAGACCAACCCCGGCGGCCACGTGCTCGTCATCTACGATGACCTGTCCAAGCAGGCTGTGGCCTACCGTCAGATGTCGCTGACGCTGCATCGTCCGCCCGGACGCGAGGCCTATCCTGGCGACATCTTCTACCTGCACTCTCGTCTGCTCGAGCGTGCCGTCAAGATGTCCAAGAAGAACGGTTACGGCTCCATGACGGCACTGCCGATCATCGAGACCCAGGACGGCGACGTCTCGGCCTACATTCCGACCAACGTCATTTCCATTACCGATGGTCAGATCTACCTGCAGTCCGAGCTCTTCTTCCAGGGTCAGCGCCCGGCAGTCGACGTGGGTATCTCCGTGTCCCGCGTCGGTGGCGATGCGCAGACCAAGGCCATGAAGCAGGTCGCCGGCAACCTCCGTCTGGACCTCGCTTCCTATCAGGAGCTCGCTGGCTTTACGCAGTTCGGCTCCGACCTCGACGAGGCTACTCAGAAGCAGCTGACCCACGGTGCTCGCATGACCGAGCTCCTGAAGCAGCCGCGTTACAAGCCGTTTGAGGTTGGCGAGCAGATCGTTACGCTGTTCGCTGGCAACGAGGGCTTCCTGGATGACCTGGAGATCGCCGACGTGCTGCCTTTCCGTGCCGAGCTCATCGAGTACATGGACAATGGCTTTGGTTCGCTGCTCGACAAGGTTCGCGCCAAGAAGATCGATGATGACACCAAGGCTGAGCTCTTGCGCGTCATCGGCGACTTCAAGCAGCAGTTCATGGCCAAGCACCATTCGGATGTTTCTGGATCAGAGGAGAACTAAGCCCCATGGCCAACCTTCGCGACATTAAGAAGCGAATCTCCTCGGTTACCACGACCAAGCAGATCACGCGCACGATGGAGATGGTCTCTACGGCCAAGATTCGTCGTGCCCTCGATCGCTCCAAGCAGGCCGAGCCCTATAAGGAGGCGCTGACCGACGTCATGTTGACGGTCGCCGGCGACGCCTCCTGTTCGGGCACCGATCCCATGCTGCAGAAGCATGAGAGCGTCAAGCATGGCCTGATTGTCGTTATTGCCTCGGACCGCGGCCTTGCCGGCGGTTTCAATACGACGGTGGAGCGCACGGCCGAAAAGCTCGCCGCTTCTTGGGCGAACGACGGCATCGAATGCGAGATCATCGCGTGCGGGCGTAAGCCGGCCACGTATTTCCGTGACCGCGCAAACGTTGTCATGCACTTTGAGGGCAACTCCTCTGAGCCCGATTTCAATCAGGCCCGCATGATCTCCTCTCATATCTGCGATGCGTATCGTGCCGGTGAGCTTGACCGTGTCGAGCTTGTCTACCACCACGCCAAGAACCGCGTGGATCAGGAGCTTCGCGTCGAGCATCTGTTGCCGCTCGACCCCGAGATGATCGCTATGGCCCACGGTCCGCGTAAGAACGAGACCGACGCCCCTAAGCGCATCTCGTCCACGTTCGAGTTCGTGCCCTCTCCCGAGCATGTTCTCGGCAAGCTTGTGCCGTCTTATATCCTGACGGTCATCTACCAGGCCCTGATCGATTCGGCGGCTGCCGAGCAGGGTGCACGCCGCAAGGCCATGCACTCCGCGACGGAAAACGCCACCGCGATCATCTCGACCCTTACCCGCACGTATAGTCGCGTGCGCCAGGCTTCGATCACGACCGAGATTAACGAGATCGTCGGCGGAGCCTCAGCATTGGAGGAACAGTAATGGCTAATAACACCGTAAAGCTTGCGGTCGAGGAAGCCACCAAGAAGACGACTGCCGGTGATGGTCGCATCGTGCGAATCATCGGCCCTGTCGTCGACGTCAAGTTTGACGGCGCGGTGCCCCCGATCTACAACGCGCTCGCGGTCGAGGCCGAGACCCCGATCGGTCATCTGAGCACGATCCTCGAGGTCGAGAGCCAGCTTCCGGGCGGCGTCGTCCGCACGGTCGCCATGTCCTCGACCGACGGCCTGCAGCGCGGCCTCATCGCCACCGATACCGGTGAGCCCATGAAGATGCCCGTTGGTCCCAAGACGCTCGGCCGCATTTGGAACGTCATGGGCAAGCCCGTCGACGGCAAGCCCATGCCCGAGGTGGAGGAGTTCTACCCCATCCACCATGCAGCGCCCCGTTTCGACGAGCTCACCACCAAGACCGAGATCTTCGAGACCGGCATCAAGGCCGTCGACCTGCTCGAGCCCTACATCCGCGGCGGCAAGACAGGTCTGTTCGGCGGCGCCGGCGTCGGCAAGACCGTTCTGATCCAGGAGCTCATCAACAACCTCGCCCAGGAGCACGGCGGCACCTCGGTGTTCACCGGCGTCGGCGAGCGTACCCGCGAGGGCACCGACCTGTTCCTCGAGATGAGCGAGTCTGGCGTTATCGACAAGACCTGCTTGGTCTATGGTCAGATGAACGAGCCGCCCGGAGCGCGTCTGCGCATCGGTCTGGCCGGCCTTACCACCGCTGAGTACTTCCGCGATCGCGGCCAGGACGTTCTGCTGTTCATCGACAACATCTTCCGCTTCTCCCAGGCAGGTTCCGAGGTTTCCGCACTGCTGGGCCGTATGCCGTCCGCCGTTGGTTACCAGCCCACGCTGGCAACCGAGATGGGCGACCTCCAGGAGCGCATTACCTCGACCAAGACGGGCTCCATTACCTCCGTCCAGGCTGTCTACGTCCCCGCAGACGACCTGACCGACCCGGCGCCTGCCACGACGTTTACGCACCTCGACGCCACCACGGTTCTTTCGCGTAGCATTTCGTCGCTCGGCCTGTTCCCGGCTATCGACCCGCTCGCATCTTCCTCCGACGCTCTCGATCCCTCGATCGTCGGCGAGGAGCACTACCGTGTCGCCGTCAAGGTCCAGGAGCTCCTGCAGGAGTACTCCGACCTTCAGGACATCATCGCCATTCTGGGTATGGACGAGCTGTCCGAGGAGCAGCGCCTTACGGTCAACCGTGCCCGTAAGATTCAGCAGTTCCTCTCGCAGTCCTTCCACGTCGCCGAGAAGTTCACCGGCAACCCCGGTGTCTACGTCCGCGTCGAGGATACCGTCCGCTCTTTCGCCGAGATTGTCGACGGCAAGGCCGATGACCTGCCCGAGCAGGCTTTCCGCTATGCTTCCACGATTGAGGACGTGCGCGAGCGCGCCCGCAAGATGGGGGAGAAGTAGGTTATGCGTATCCGCATCGTGTGCCCCGTGAGCTGCGCCTATGAGGGCGACGCTGCGTTTGTGTCGATTCCGTCCACGGATGGCGAGTTTGGCGTTCTGCCTGCTCACTCCAGCGAGATCTGCACGATCGACCGCGGTTACGTTCGCGTTTCCGATAAGGCCATGGGCACTGTCGACCACACGTTTGCCGTGGCCGGCGGCTATGCCCAGGTTGCGGACGATGTCGTGACCGTTCTCGCCGAGCGCGCTTGCGATTTGGCGACCGTCGATGCCGACAAGCTTAAAGCTGATATTCAAGGTTTTGAAGAGAAGCTGGGTAATTTGTCGGAGGATGATGCACGCCGCGCCTACCTCTATAATGAAATCGCATGGTGTAAGCTCAAGCTTGCCCAATAGTCAAACGATTTAGCGTTCGACCATTTGCGAACACATCATGCCCGGGATGGCCCAGCCACCCCGGGCATGCTTTTTGAAAGGGTAGACCTTGGATATTATCCGCGTTGAGGGTGGCCACGCCATCGGAGGCTCCGTGCCCGTCTCGGGCGCCAAGAACTCCGCGCTCAAACTCATGGCGGCAACGCTTCTGGCGCCGGGCAAGATGACGCTGCAGAACGTGCCCGATATTTCCGATGTCCACGTGATGGGCAAGGTGCTCAAGGGCATGGGCGCTACGATCGATGTTCTCGACGAGCACATGCTCGAGATTGATACCTCTCAGGTCGATTCTTGGGAGGCCCCCTACGAGCTCGTTGCCAAGATGCGTGCTTCCACAGCCGTGATGGGACCCCTGCTGGGTCGCTTCCATCGCGCCAAGATCGCCATGCCGGGCGGCTGCAACCTGGGTGCTCGCAAGATCGATATGCACATTCTTGGTCTCGAGGCCCTGGGCGTTGAGTTCGATACCGCCCACGGTTACATCAACGCTAATGCGCCCCAAGGTCTGCGCGGTACCACCGTCACGCTCGAGTTCGCCAGTGTCGGTGCGACCGAGAACCTCATCATGGCCTCTGTGCGCGCGAAGGGTACCACGGTTATCGACAATGCCGCCCGCGAGCCCGAGATCGTCGATCTCGCCAACATGCTCAACGAGATGGGCGCTAAGATTGTCGGCGCCGGTACGCCTGTCGTGACCATCGAGGGCGTGGAAGAGCTGCATCCCGTTACCCATCGCGTAGTGGGCGACCGCATCGAGGCCGGCACCTTTATCGTCGCCGGTGCGTTGATGGCCGACGATCGCGGTGTCGATGTCACGGGCTTTTGCCCCATTCACTTGGGCATGGTGCTCAAGAAGATGGAGCTTATGGGCATCGATTGCGAGCGTACCGACGACGGCGTCCATGTGAGCCGTGCCGAGCGTATCAAGCCGGTCGACATCCAGACGCTTCCGTTCCCCGGCTTCCCGACGGACATGCAGGCGCAGATTATGGTGCTCTCCGCCCTTGCCGACGGCAGTTCCGTTATTACCGAAAACATCTTCGAGAATCGCTTTATGTTTGCCTCTGAGCTGGTGCGCATGGGTGCCGACATTCGTATCGAGAGCCATCATGCCATGATTCATGGCGTCAAGGGCTTCTCGGGTGCACAGGTTACCTCGCCCGATCTGCGTGGTGGAGCGGCCCTCGTCGTAGCGGGCTTGATTGCCGACGGGACGACCGAGGTTTCGGCCATCCATCACATCAAGCGTGGCTACGAGCAGTTTGTCGAAAAGCTGCAGGCGCTTGGCGCGCATGTCGAGCATGCTACCGTCCCCGATCCCGTCATCTACTAATACAGGTTGCCTATGTTTAATAAAAAGCCCCTCGCGGATACCACCGCCCGAAGACCCTCAACTGGTGCGCAGGCCAAGATCTACAGTCGCGATAACGTGGCTCGCTATTCCGAGCGCGCTCGTCAACGTCGTCGTAGCCACACGATTCGTCACGTCGCGCTCATTGTCGTGCTTGGTGTGCTGCTGAGTGCCACTACCGCTGCCGGCCTGTGGTTTGCCACCATTATGGGCAAGCTCGGCGATTCTAATGTCATTACCGACAATCTGCGTCGGGTTCTGGTTGACACCGATGAGGCAAAGGATCCGTTCTACGTGCTGCTTCTTGGCACCGACGGCCGTCCGGGCGAGGATACGTATCGTGCCGACTCGATTATCCTGGCACGCATCGACCCCACGCAAAAGCAGGCGACGCTCATTTCCGTTCCGCGCGACACCAAGGTCGAGTACAAGGGCGAGACCATGAAGATCAACGCCTGCCATACCGTTGGCGGCGCCGAGGCCATGGTCGAGGCGGTCAACGAGCTGTGCGGTGTTCAGATTTCCCACTATGCCGAGGTCAGCTTCGACGGTATGCAGGCGCTGATTGATTCGGTTGGCGGTATCGACATTAACGCAACCGATGATGTTGACGACCCCGAGCACCTGGATATTAAGATTACCGCTGGCCAGCAGCATATGGACGGTGCCACCGCCCTTACCTATGCCCGCTGCCGCTACACCTATGCCGACGGCGATTACACGCGCATGCGCCACCAGCGTCAGGTGCTTGGCGCCCTTGCCAACCAGATTCTCAATAACTTCGATGCCACGAAGATTTTTGGCCTGGTTAATTCGCTGTCCGATATGCTCGTAACCGATATGAGCGTTCAGGATATCGTGGCTACGGTCAACGCCATGCGCGGTATGGATGTCGACGGTATCTACTCGGCCAACCTGCCCTCGTACGCCGACGACAGCACCATGATCGACGGTGTGAGCTACGTCTTTGTCTACGAGGACGAGCTCAAGGAAATGATGGAGCGCGTCGATGCCGGCAAGGACCCCAAGGGTCCCAACACCATGGGTCTTTCCGACGGTTCCAGCTCTACAATCGGCGACCTGAACAACAACACGTCTGACGACTACGCAAACGGTACCGCAACCTCATCGGTCAGCTCTGACGATTCCGATGACTCAAGCGATTCGAGCGATTCGGACTACTACGAAGAGCCCACCGGCGACGGCAACGGCTACGAGGCCAACTACTAGAGTTACGCGGTTTTACCAAACCGCGTAACCAGTTGACGCTGCAAACCCGCCAGAGCGGCAATCTGCCTTTCAACTTCGGCGGCATGATCAAAAGATCAATGCCGCCTCGTTTCAAGGCACCTTGCTCGCTCTGGCGGGATTTCGCTGTCGGTGCCAAAACATCGGCGTAACACTTGGCACATGGGTAGTCATTGGGGACGTTCTTAAAAGACTGGTCAAAGGGGACACTCTTGATGCACTTGGCACTTGGGGACGTTCCTTTTGTGCCGGCAGTTTGGGACACTCCTTGCGTTAAGAGGCTGGCGTGCGTCAACCTATTCTCGTTGCAGTAAAAAAATCGCCCCGTTCTTGGTTGAGGACGGGGCGATTCGTCTTTTGGGCTTATGCAGCCAGGCTTATGCAAAGCGGGCGACGAGCTCCTGGAGCACGTCGGTCATCTTGACAAGCGAGCTGACCGGGACGAACTCGTTGACGCCGTGGTAGCAATAGCCGCCGGTGGAAAGGTTGGGGCAGGGCAGACCGCGGAACGACAGCTGAGCGCCGTCGGTGCCGCCACGAATCGGCAGCACTTGGGGCTCAACGCCGCAGGCAAGGTAGGCTTCCTTGGCAACATCAATAAGCTCGGGATAGTCACGAACGATCTCGGCCATATTTCGATACTGCTGCTTAATCTCGACTGTCACGCGCTCCTCACCCAGACGCTGGTTGAGCATCGAGGCGGCGGCATCAATAAGGTCGAGTTTCTGCTGGAACTTGGCGGCGTCATGGTCGCGGATGATATAGCGCGCTGTGGCGTGATCGACGGTCGCAGATACACCCTCAAGGTGATAAAAGCCCTCATAGCCTTCCGTATACTCCGGTCGCTGCACGTAGGGGAGCAACGCGTTGAAGTCGCAGAACAGATTGCCTGCGTTGACCATACGGCCCTTAGCGTCGCCCGGGTGGATGGACTGGCCCTCAAAGAGGACGGTCGCCTCGGCGGCGTTAAAGCACTCCCACTCCAGTTCGCCGATGGGGCCGCCGTCGACCGTGTAGGCGTACTTGCAGCCAAAGGTATCGATATCCAACAGCTCGGCTCCGTGGCCGATCTCCTCGTCAGGGCAGAAGCAAATGCCGAGCGCGGGATGGGGCAGAGAAGGGTCCTGAGCGATACGCGCGACAAGCGACATGATCTCGGCGACGCCTGCCTTGTCATCCGCGCCCAGCAGCGTGGTGCCATCGCTGCAGACCAGGTCCTCACCCGCGAGGTCATTCAGGGCGGGAAGCTTGGCGGTACTCATGGCAACGGGCTTACCGTCAACCGTGCCGCAGACCAGGTCGCCACCTTCGTAGTGTACGATGTGCGGCTTCACGCCGGCGCCCGGTGCAACTTCGGTGGTGTCGAGATGGGCGATCAGGCCCAGGGCGGGCCTGTCCTCAGCGCCCGCACTTGCGGGGATATGCGCGCAGACATAGGCGTGCTCGGTCACGTGGGCATCTTCCGCACCAAGCTCGCGCAGCTCTTCAGCCAGCACGTTGGCAAGGTCAAACTGAACGGCGCTCGAGGGTACCTGGTCGCAGTTTGCATCCTCGGACTGCGTGTTGATCTGGACGTAGCGCAAAAAGCGTTCGAGGACATCGGGGCTCGTGGTGGTGTTTTCCATAAAGACCGCTCCAATCTTGGTCGTCGTGTGCAACAAGAACTCTAGCACGGTATGCCACGGCATACCACGACGCTTGGATGGGGTAGAATCAGCCATTGAATGCAGAAGGGACGGAAGATCATGGATACGACAAATAGCTCGCGCGAACTACATCTGACGGTGGCGAACGAAGACTACTTGGAGTGCATGGTTCGCATTGAAAGCGAAGAGGGGGAAACCAACGGCGTGCGATCGGTCGACATCGCGCAGCGCCTTGGCGTCTCCAAGGCATCGGTCAATAAAGCGGTTTCGGCGCTCAAGGCATCCGAACTTGTCGAGCAATCGCACTACGGCAAGGTAGTCCTGACCGATCGCGGCCGCGAGGTTGGTACGGCTATCTGGTACCGTCATCGCCTCATCCGCACGTTTTTGGTTCAGGAGCTCGGTGTCGAATTTGAGCGAGCCGATTCCGAGGCCTGCATGATGGAGCATGCGCTTTCCGAGGACACGATGAACCGCTGGCTCGCCTATTTCGAAAAGCAGGGAATCAGCGTCGAGGAATAGCGGGATATATATGGATACGAGTTATTACAACCGCTTTGGTGCCGAGGAACTTACGCGCCGCTTGTCGAGCGAGACCTTGTTGGCGCAGGGTCCCATGGGCAGTGTTCTGTTGAGTGAGTACGATGCCGCCGACATTCCACCGGCGTTTTGGAATCTGGCAGAGCCGCAGACCGTTTCTCGTATCCATCGCTTGTATGTCGCCGCCGGCGCGCAGGTGCTCATTACCAACACCTTTCAGGCATCGAGCTATGCCCTCAAGCACGACCAGATTGCGCCGTCCGTGGCGGAGGTCAATCGCGGGGCCGTCGACGATGCCCGCCAGGCGCACCCTCAGCTGCTGCTGGGCTCGATGGGCCCGATCGGTATTGAGTGGTTTGCCGAGGACTCTGCCGAGTATCGTGAAATCCGAGGCATTGCGCGCGAACAGGCGCACGCCTTGCTCAATGCTGGTGTTGACGGTCTGCTGATCGAGACGGTGACGTCTATCCGTAATTTGCAGCCCATGCTTGCCGGCGCCCGAGACGCCGCCGACGGCATGCCTGTTCTGGTGAGTTTTGTCGTTGACGATAAAGGCGACCTGTTGGGCGATGGCCTCAACATCGAGGCAGCCGTTTTGTACGCCGAAAAACACGGCGCAAACTCGGTTGGTGTTAATTGCTGTTCGCTTGCGGCCGCGAACGCGGCGGTGCCCAGGATGGTTGCATCGGCGACTACTCCCGTCACGGTGCGTCCCAACGTGGGCGATCCGGTCCAGACTCAGGATGGCCCCGTATGGCACGAGAACCCCGAAGCTTTCGCGCGCGCATGCATCGAATGGAGGCATGCCGGTGCCGCAATGGTGGGCAGTTGCTGTGGAACCACGGCAATCACTACGGCAGCGATGGCCGAGGCGCTCGATATATAAAGGGCAAAACCGCTCCATACGGGGCGGTTTTTTTATTGCCTGCATGTCCTCGGCAGCATTTGCCCAAATGGTGAATGCTGGTGCCGGCAGGTTGCCGAGTGCATGTTGCGGGTATACCCCATGCGTACCATGATCCAAACACTGCGAGGTGTCTGCGCGTGTGCGCGATAATTCATTTTGGAAC
>CABRFG010000045.1 GCA_902470095.1 uncultured Collinsella sp. | reverse complement strand
CCCAGACAATGGCGTCCCTGCGCGGCGGGACAATGCTTCCGCAAATCCACGGTGCCCCAGCGCGTTAAGGCAATCGCCACAAGCGATTTTTCAGCCGATAAAACAGCGCCGTCGTCAACGTCAGCACCGCCAACATGCCTGCGAATACAATCGCCGGTGTCCATCGATCATATGCGAGCCCGTAAACCAATTGGCCAATAGGCGTTGCACAGGAAAGCATCATATAAACGAGTGCCAACACTTTTCCGCAGAGTTCCTTTGGCGCTGACCGCTGAACAAATGAAACGATTTCGACCGATGCAATGCTTGCCCACGCCATGACCCATGCCGAGCCGGCCGCAAGCGCGGCTAACGCTAATTCATCAGGACCGCTCAGTAGCGTGACAATAATCGGTACGACTCCAAAACAAATCATCGCAACATATCGACATATGCCCTTGAAGGAAAAACGATGCGGCCAAATACCGACCAAACCACTGCCGACAAGACCACCTAAGCCCATAGCCACCTCAATAATCCCAACAAAGGATGATTGCATTCCGAGATGCTTTGCAACAATAACGGGAGCACCAATCGTTAACCCAACTAACGCAAGGTTCAAAATAGCCGCAAGCAAAAACACAACGAGCAATGATGCGTTTTGAAACAGGTACTGAATCGACTCCCGAAAATCGCTTCGGCATGTCGAGCAAGTCGTACTGTCCCCTGTCATTCCAGATGAGGCATTTTGCTTAAGTGCGCCCCCGAACAGCAGGGCTGACATCGCAAACGTCAACGCCGCGGTTTCGCACAGGGCATCGATACCAAAGCACCCATAGACTGCCGTCCCGACTACAGGCCCCAAGATATTGCTCGCCATGGTCATCTGCGAGACCAACGCAGTGGCACGCTCAACCTTTTCTGGGCCCGTCATGCGCACCGTCTCAATTTGAAGCATCGGCTTCAGCAGCGATTGGATGCCATATTGGACGCAAAGCATTGCTGCCACGACAACCGCAAGAGGCAGCGAACACTTCATGGGGATAAACAGCAGTGATGCAGCCATCAGAACAATGCCGAGTACCACAAGAACCCCGCGATGTCTTCCCCGATCCGCCAAAATCCCGCCAACCGGAGTCGCGAGCACGCCCGGTATGAACGCTATCGCCGCGACGGCGCCATATAACGTTGACGAGCCGCTGCAATCGAACAAGTAAAGCGGACACGCAAAGCACAGTGCTGACAACATCGAATACGCGCACAGCTGTGCAACAAGAAGACCGAAAAGCCTGATAGATCGCACTGTTTTTGGCGCCAATGAAACGCTAATTCTTCGCATCCCAGCCATAAGCCTGCCCCCAAATACATACCGATAGTATGTATTTAATGACTTGAAAAGGGCAGCCGTGGCTACCCTTACAAATCAATTACATACCGTCAGTATCTATATTACCACCCGGCGCGGTCCCATACGTCCCAAATCTGCGCCGTTGTCTGAAGCACTTCTTCCCCCAAATCGAGTCCCACCGCGGCAGCCATCTGCGCCAAACATTGAGCGCGAGCGAGCATTCGGTCCTTGGATTCAAGCGGACGGAACAATGGCAGCAACCAAAGATTCGCCAACAACGATACGGCCTCCGCCGCTTCGCGCGGGCATTCGCACGCAATGGAGCCGTCGGCGATGCCCTCCTCGATCACTGGCAAAAGACAGCCATCGGCCGATTCGTCGAACGAGCCCTGGTACTGCATCGCCAATAGACGCGAGCTTTTTACCGGATCTGCCGCAGGATGCATGCGTGCCCATAGCTCAATTTGCGGAACGACAGACTCGGGCGCGTACAGTCGCTTGAGCTTTTGGGCTCCGGTCATATTGCCAATACCAAGCGTTGAGCGACGTTGCTCAACAATCGGAGCCATTGCCCGATCAAATGCGGCGTTGAAAATCTCCTCTTTGCTCTTAAAGTGATGATAGACAGCACCCTTGGTCATGCCATCAAGGCGGTCGACGATATCTTGAATGCTCGTCCCCTCATAACCCTGTGCGCAGAATAGCTCCAGCGCCGCGTCGAGAATCTTCGCGACCGTCTCCTCGGGATATTTATTACGACCCATAATCCGTCCATCCGCAACGCAAGTCTTGTGCCTTATTGCAGTATTTTAACGTTGCGGATGGCAGGCGTTCGATCCTACACCGCGGCGGGGCCGTGTTCGCCGGTGCGGATACGGATAACTTCTTCGACCGGCTCGACCCAAATCTTGCCGTCTCCAACGGCACCGGTGCGTGCAGCGTTGCAGATAATCTCGACAATTCCGTCGACATGCTGATCGGCGCAGATAAGTGTGAACTGTACCTTAGGGATCGTGTTGACAAGCAACTCGTTGCCGCGCACGTATTCCTTCCAGCCATGCTGCGCGCCGCAGCCCTGCACCTGGTTGATAGTCATGCCACGAACATCAGCAGCAAACAGCGCGTCTTTGAGAACCTCAAGCTTTTCCTGGCGCACGATAGCCGTGATCTTTTTCATAATGAATTCCTTTCTTTAATAAAGAAATGAATTGCCATTCAATGACGCGGGTTTCCCAGGTGCCGCAGATTGGGTTGAAAGAGGAGCGCCGCGTACTTTTGTACGCAAGCGACGGTTTGAAACCCAAGGTGCGGTGCCTGGGGAAGCCGCGCGACGATTGAACGGCAAGGTGCGGAGCTTGGGGAAGCTGCTAATCGAGTCCCGAGAAGGAGGGATACGCGCTCTCGCCGTGTTGACTCGCATCCAGGCCCAGCGCCTCGTCAGCCTCGTCCACACGCAAGCTGCCGTGGAACAGCGCCTTGACCACCGCAGCAATCACCAAGTCGAGCACCAGTACAATAGCGACCGTCACCACAATGCCTAAGATCTGCGAGATGAGCAGCGACACGTCGCCCGTGTAGAACAGGCCGCCCTTACCGGTCCACGAAAGCTCCGGCACGCAGAACAAGCCCGTGAGCACGCCGCCCAAGATGCCGCCAACGCCGTGGCAACCGAACGCGTCGAGCGCATCGTCGTAGCCAAACTTGGTCTTAAGATGACTGATGGCCAAGTAGCAAACGGGAGAGACGATCAGGCCCATGACCAGCGCCGCCCACGGCTCGACAAAGCCTGCGCCGGGCGTGACCACCACAAGGCCCGCAACCAGACCGGTGCTGGCGCCCACCAGCGTGGGGCGACCGGTGTGCACGCGCTCGACGGCAAGCCACGAGACCATGCCCGCCGCGCTGGCCGTCACGGTGTTGAGGATGGCGAGTGCCGCCACGGCGTCGGCCTTAAACTCGCTGCCGCCGTTAAAGCCAAACCAGCCAAACCAAAGCAGCCCGGCGCCCAGCGCCACAAACGGCACATTATGCGGACGGTAGCTCACCATGCCAAAACCGCGACGGCGGCCAAGCATTAAGCAGAGAATCAGGCCCGTGAGACCGGACGAAATGTGTACTACGTCGCCGCCGGCAAAGTCGAGTGCGCCGATGACGTCGCCGATAAAGGAGCCATCGCCGCCCCAAACCATGTGGGCAAGCGGTGCATAGACCACAAGCAGCCAAATGCCCAGGAAGGCCGTCATGGCGCCAAACTTAACGCGGCCGGCCAGGCTGCCCGTGACGATAGCAGCCGTGATTATGGCAAACGCCATTTGGAAGGCGATGTTGATGATTTGAGGGTAGACGGCGCCGTCCGCGGCATTGCCCTCGGCCGCCTGCAGCACCTGGTTGAGCACCGGCAGGCACATCAGCTGGTCAAGGCCTCCAATAAACGGACTGGAACCGTCGCCGCCGTAGGCCAGCGACCAGCCGGCAACAATCCACAGCACACCAACCAGACCAATGGCGCCAAAGCACATGAGCATGGTGTTGATGACATTTTTGCGCCTGGACAGGCCGCCATAGAAAAACGCCAGACCCGGTGTCATTAAAAACACGAGCATGGTGCAGATGAGCATAAACGTTGTCGATCCCGTATCGTACATTCGCTCCCCCTTGATCGCATGAACGTTGTCGGCGCTCATAATGCGGCCGAGGGGCAACTGGTATAGACCAGATACGGCGTTGTTAAACGCTGCGTTGTCGAATGGAAACGGTGCCGCAATCTTGGAAACGGCGCGGCAACGGACGCGAAACGAACGGGAAATACGCGAGCAAGGGAGCCGTGAGCGCGCCCATCCCGGCTAGCGCCGAAACAGCTCGTGGGCGCGGTCGCGGAGATTAGTTGCTCGAATGACACCTTCGTAGCGATTGATGCGCAGACGCGGGAAGGCATTGAAAAAGCGCAGGTCACGACGACTGAGTGACACGCTCGGTACCGGACGGCTCATGCGCTTACCGGCAAGGCGACGGCTGAGCGACGGACGCGGCATGCTCGGCGCGGCATCGGCCACGCGGCGGGCAGCGAGCGCCAGGCCGCGAGCACCATCCGAAATAAACGTCGGCATCGAAGCCTTCTCGCGCAGGGCATCGAGCGTCGCGTCGCCCAGCTCCGCCAGCCACGCGTTAACGGCACGGCTGCGGATATGCGTCTGTGCCACCGAGTCGATCGCCGAATCGGGAATACGTTCGAGCATGGAGTCGGACGCATCGGCGAGCGACTCGTTGATGCGGTCGGCAAGGTCGGCCCGGACGCGCTCCAGCTGATCGGACAGACGCCGCCAGCTCGCCAACGAGCATGCCGCGTCGACCATCATCGCGACCGCGACGATAAAGGCGGACAGCCGCACAATCAGCACCGGCAGATGGCCAAGCAGCCCCAACAATGCCGGCTCCACTAAACGGCAAATGCACAACGCACCCAAGCCAAACGCGCATGCCCAGTACAGACAGATGCGTCCGTGCAGGTTAAACGGCAGGTGCGAATAGTCCCAAAAGCGAGCCCCCGTTGTTTTTTCCAGCAGCACGCCTACGCTGTACTCAATCACGCTGCATACGAGCGCTGAAGCGACAAACTGGCTCGACGCGTCAGGAATTCCGCGCAACAGCAGCCAGCAGGCAATGCCGCCCGCGCCATAGATAGGGCAGCACGGCCCCAGCAAAAAGCCGCTGTTGGCAAAGCGTCCGTGGTTGAGCATGGCGCAGACTGTCGATTCCCATGCCCAACCGCAAAAACCGTAGAAGGCAAACGAGAGTACCAGCGCCGAGAGCGGACAGGCGGCAAGCGTCGCGCCGTCAAATGCCATGTCGATCGCGGTCCCCACCGTCTATCCTCTCCTCTTTTCGCTCGATTCGCCACTCATGCCATCGTCCGCCTCGTCCTTGCGCGGCAGACGGCCGGCGACCGTCTCACGCAGCGCGCACCATTTATCCGCCAGGCACACAATCCAAGCCTCACGACACGTCGGCGGCACCGGCACCAGCGGAAACATATGGCGCGCGATGATATTCCGCTCGCGCGGCGTCAGCTCAAAATCTTCCTCGGCACGCGCCAGGGCAAAAAACGGGTGGCGAAAGCCATGCAGCCGATGGCTTGGGTCGGGATCGTGCCAGTCATAGAGAAAGTAATCGTGTAACAAGGCTCCGCGCAGCAACGAGGCGCGGTCGACCGAGACGCCGACGCGGCCCAGGCGCTCGGCAAAGGACAGACTTGCCCGCGCCACCGAGGTCACATGCACATACACCGTCACATCGCCATGCTGAATAAACTCGCGCGTCAGGTCCAGACGGCCCGCCTGTGCCAGTTGACGGGCAGCATGGTCTACTTCGCACGCGATTTTCTCGGCACGAACGACATCGGACATGCTGCCTCCTTCCAGCGACTCGCGGCGGCAGGCCACGGCCTGTGCACAATCGATAAAAACATCATGGAACACATCAGTATGGCATCAGACAAAACGTTTTGCCCCGCCAGTTGGCGAATTACCGCGCCGCCGTCACATATCAAACGCCAAAATGTGCGAGACTGTTTTGTGCAATTGTGCCGGCCGAGGGAGCGCCGGCGCACGATTCGCATGGAGTAACCCACAACGATGCTGCTTACGCAAACGACAACGCCCGAGGACGTCAAGGCTCTCGACCGCGCCGAGCTTCCGCTGCTCTGCGGCGAGATCCGTCAGGCAATCCTCGAAAGCTCCGCCGCCGTCGGCGGGCACGTTGCCCCCAACTTGGGCGTCGTTGAGCTTACGGTTGCGCTTCATCGCGTGTTTAACTCCCCCATCGACAAGATTGTCTTTGACGTTTCGCACCAGACCTACGCCCACAAGGCGCTGACGGGGCGCGCGTACACTTATATCGATCCGGAGCGTTATGGTGAGGCTTCTGGCTTTGCCAATCCCGACGAGTCCGAGCACGACCTGTTTGCCATGGGCCACACCTCCACATCGGTGAGCCTGGGCTGCGGCCTGGCGCATGCTCGTGACCTGGTGGGCGACACGTATAACGTCATTACCGTTATTGGCGACGGCTCGCTTTCGGGCGGCCTGGCGTTCGAGGGCCTCAACAATGCCGCCGAGCTCGACAGTAACTTGATCATCATCGTCAACGATAACGACCAGTCCATTGCCGAGAACCATGGTGGCCTGTATCGCAATCTGGCCGAGCTGCGCGCCAGCAACGGCGCCTGCGAGCGCAACGTTTTCCGCGCGATGGGGCTCGACTACCGCTATCTGGACGCCGGTAACGATGTGTTGGCCCTCGTCGACGCGCTGCAGGAGCTGCGCGACATCGACCACCCCATCGTGCTGCACGTCTCGACCGCCAAGGGCAAGGGCTTTGAGCCAGCCCAAAACGACCCCGAGCGCTGGCATCACGTAGGCCCCTTTGACATGGCGACCGGCCGCAAGCTCTGCCCGGGCCATCCGAGCGAGCCCGCGCCGCGCACCTATGCCGATATTACGGGCGAGGCGCTCGGCGCCGCCATCGAGCGCGATCCGCAGGTCGTGGGCATCACGGCCGCCACGCCCTACATCATGGGCTTTACACCCGAGCTTCGCGCTGCCGCCGGCAAACAGTTCGTCGATGTGGGCATTGCCGAGGAGCACGCTGTGACCTTTGCCACCGCGCTTGCGCGCTCGGGCGCCAAGCCAGTCTTTGGTGTGTATGGCACGTTTTTGCAGCGCGCCTACGACGAGTTGTGGCACGACCTGTGCCTCAACGATGCCCCCGCAACCATCTTGGTGTTTGGCGCGTCGATCTTTGGCACCACATCCGAGACGCACCTCTCGTTCTTTGATATTTCCATGCTGGGCGCTCTTCCCAACATGCACTACTTGGCGCCGGCCTGTATGGAGGAATACCTGTCCATGCTGAGCTGGTCGCTCGACCACCGCGAGCATCCCGTGGCGATTCGTGTACCGGGCATCGGCCTGGTGAGCCGCCCCGATTTGGCACCTGCCGAGGACACCGACTACAGCGCCGTTCGCTACAACGTGGTGCGCCAGGGTCGCGACGTAGCAGTGCTCGCGCTCGGCGATTTCTTTGAGCTGGGCGAGCGCGTGGCAAACCGCTTGGCCGCCGAGTACGGCATCGAGACCACGCTCGTCAACCCACGCTTTGCAACCGAGCTTGACCGCGAGTTCCTCGACAGCCTTGCCGCCGAGCATCGCGTCGTCGTCACCCTCGAGGACGGCATCTTGGACGGCGGCTGGGGCGAGCGCGTGGCATGTTATCTGGCATGCACGCAGTTGCGCACGCGCACCTTCGGCATCGCCAAGGGCTTCCCCGACCGCTACGACCCCAACGAACTGCTCGCGCAGAACGGCATGACGGTCGAGAACATGGCCGCCGAAGCCGTAAGGCTACTCAACGAGTAAGAAAACCTCCGCAAGGGAAGCGCCCCTGCGGAGGTTTTTGTTTTCACAGCTCAATTATCTCAATCTGTAACATCTAGGGCCCGAATTCCCGTCTAACTGTTACAGATCTAGATAAGACGTCTTAGTCCCAGACCTTTGTCTCAATCTGTAACAGATAGAGACCTTTTGGCCCTCCAGATGTTACAGATTGAGATAAAACAGTAAGGCATACCACTGCATCGGCCAGAACCACCACGAAGTCCCTTTTTAGTAGGTACAATAACCTATAAGGTAAGTATGTTTCTGAGTTATTTCGTGTTGACCTATTTGAGCGGGATAGGGTATAACTCTACTCAACCGCTAGGGATTTTATTGAGAAAGGTGTTCTCCCATGAGCAAGAACCTCTCCCAGCAGGTCGTTCTCGACCGCCGCGGCTTCGTTGCCGCCACCTTCGCAACCGTCGCTGGCCTTGGTCTTGCCGGCTGCTCTGACACCAGCGCCGAGGCCGACAAGGGGTCCGCCGCCGGCTCTTCCAAGGGCTCCGAGGATACCGAAGTTTCCGCCACGCTCGACGCTAAGGCATTCGACAAGCTCGTCGACGACGGCCCCAAGGCCGATGACGACGCCATCGCCGCCAGCACCTGGGCCACGGCCGTCAAGGACGCCGGCGTCTTTAAGATCGGTGGCGTTCAGACCTCCACGCTCTTCTCCCTCCTCAACGAGAAAGACGGTCAGACCCGTGGCTTTGACGCCGGCATCGCACAGCTCCTGTCCAACTACATTCTGGGCGAGAACAAGGTCGAGATCACCCAGGTGACCTCGGACACGCGCGAGTCCGTCCTGCAGAACGGCCAGGTCGACGCCGTCTTCGCCACCTACACCATCACTGACGAGCGCAAGGAGCTCGTCTCCTTTGCCGGTCCCTACTACTACACCCAGCAGGCTATCCTAGTGCTCGCCGACAACGACGACATCAAGAGCGTCGACGACCTGGCCGATAAGAACGTCGCCGTCCAGTCCGGCTCCAACGGCCCCGCCATTCTGGAGGAGTTCGCCCCCAAGGCCAGCCAGCAGGAGTTCAAGACCGACGAGGAGGCCCGCCAGGCACTCCAGCAGGGCCGTGTTGACGCCTACGTCATCGATAACAACATGCAGCAGAGCGCCCTGGTCCGCGAGCCCGGTAAGTACAAGATCGCCGGCAAGCCCTTCGGCAGCAAGGAGCCCTATGGCATTGGCCTGCCGCTCGATTCCGACGGCGTCGCCTTTGTCAACGACTTCCTTAAGAAGATCGAGGACGATGGCACCTGGACTGAGCTGTGGCAGATCTGCATCGGCGACCGTACGGGCGACACTAATGTTCCCGAGCTGCCCGAGATCGGCGCCTAGGCAGCGAGCCTGGTAACGGCCGCAACGAAACCATATGGAAACGCACGATGCGCTTTATTGCGGTAAACTGTTTCCTCACAGAGTTGTCGGGGCTTCCGTACACACGGGAGCCCCTTTCCTTATCGGCGGGAGGTCCGCATGAGTCTCTCCGAACTCTGGTCGCTCTATGGCCAGAACTATATCGACGCGCTGCTAGCAACCTGGGGCATGACGCTTGAGTCGTTTGCCATCGCCATGGTGCTGGCCGTCGCCGTCACCGTGATGCGCGTGTCGCCGCTCAAGCCGCTGCGCGTCTTTGGCGACCTGTATGTCCAGGTCTTCCGTAACATCCCCGGCATCGCACTGCTCATCATCGTCGTCTATGCGCTGCCGCCGCTCAAGGTCGTCCTGCCCTACCGCACCTGCGTTATCGTCGCCACGGTCCTTTTGGGCTCGGCCTTTGGCTCCGAGAACTTTATGAGCGGCATCAACACCGTCGGCGTCGGTCAGGTGGAAGCCGCCCGCTCGCTGGGGATGAGCTTCAGCCGTATCCTCGCCAAGATCGTGATTCCGCAGGCGCTGCGCTCGAGCGTGCTGCCCATGACCAACCTCTTTATCGCTGTCATGCTCACCACCGCGCTCGGCAGCCAGGTACCGTTGCAACCGCAAGAGCTCACCGGCGTGGTGAGCTACATCAACACGCGCTCGCTCGGCGGCGTCGCCGCGTTCTTTATCTCGGCGCTCGGCTACCTGGGCACGGCCTTTGTGGTGAGCCACATTGGCAACTACATTGATAAGAAGGTGAGGATCCTCCGATGAGCAAGCACTCCACCTCCGCGCTCACCATGCGCGATGCGCTCTACGAGGCTCCCGGCCCCAAAATGCGCGCCAAGATTCGCATCGGCACCGCCATCTCGCTTGTTGCCGTCGCCGTGCTCTTCGCCCTCGTGTTGCAGCGCTTTTATGTGACCGGCCAGCTTTCGGTCCACTATTGGTATTTCTTTACGCACCTCACCACCTGGAAGTTCCTGCTTGCCGGCTTTGAGGGCACCGTTAAAGTCGCACTCACCGCCGGCGCCATCGCGCTGGTGCTGGGCTTAGCCCTTATGCTCGGCCGTACCAGCGACATTAAGCCGCTGCAGCTGGTCTGCCGCGTGCTCACGGATTTCTTCCGCGGCGTGCCGAGCCTGCTGTTCATCTACTTCTTCTTTTTGGTGCTGCCCCAGTACAAGATCGCGCTGCCGTCGTTTTGGATGCTCACGCTTCCCGTCGCGCTCGCTGCCGCCGGCGTACTCGCCGAGATCTTCCGTGCCGGTGTCAACGCCGTACCGCGCGGCCAAGTCGAAGCCGCCCAGGCACTCGGTCTCTCCAAAGCTAAAATCACCTTTAAAATCGTGTTGCCGCAGGCCATTCGGTTTATCATTCCGTCGTTGATTTCGCAGCTTGTGGTCGTAGTCAAAGACACCACCGTCGCCTATGTGGTGAGCTACCCCGACCTCATGCAAAACGCCCGCGTGCTCATTACCAACTACGACGCCCTCGTGTCGGTCTACCTGGTTATCGCGGTCATCTATATCCTCATCAACGTCGCGATTAACAAGGCTGCTGTCTACGTTTCGCACAAGACCGGCGCGACCATCATCCGCTAACGCTTTACCATTTCGAGTCATAAGGAGCCGAGCACATGGCACAGAGCACCTCTTCCACCGGCAATCAGCCGCTGATCGAGCTCAGACACGTCGATAAGCACTATGGCGATCTGCACGTCCTCAACGACATCAATCTCTCGGTCGACCGCGGCGAGGTCGTCGTGGTGATTGGCCCCTCGGGCTCGGGCAAGTCGACCATGTGCCGAACCATCAACCGCCTGGAAACCATCGACTCGGGCGAGATCCTCATCGAGGGCGAGCCCCTGCCGCAAGAAGGCAAGGATCTTGCCCGCATGCGTGCCGAGCTGGGCATGGTGTTTCAGCAGTTCAACCTGTTCGCACATATGACCGTACTGCAGAACGTCATGCTGGGACCGGTTGATGTGCTGGGCGTCTCCAAGGACGAAGCCCGTGAGCGCGCCATGGACCTGCTGGGCCGCGTGGGCGTGGCCGAGCAGGCCGATAAGGTGCCCGCACAGCTCTCGGGCGGCCAGCAACAGCGCGTAGCCATCGCCCGCTCGCTTGCCATGCAACCCAAGGCCATGCTCTTTGACGAGCCCACGAGTGCCCTCGATCCCGAGATGATCAACGAGGTACTCGAGGTCATGGTCCGTCTGGCCCAGCAGGGCATGACGATGATCGTCATTACGCACGAGATGAACTTTGCCCGCCGCGTAGCAGACCGCGTCGTATTTATGGCCGACGGCCAGATCGTGGAAACCGGCACACCCGACGAGTTCTTCGACCATCCCCAGACCAAGCGCGCCCAGGACTTCCTCAACTCCATCAAGGGCCACTAACCCAATTGCCACTCGGGCAAATTCATCAGTAACGTTTGCCCCGCGCCACCCCTGTGCCATGTCCACCCGGATTCGAAAGCCGCAACCATGATCGGAACCCGCACCTCATCGTCCTACACCCCGCACGTCGACGTTGCCCCCGCCGACCGTCCGCTCATCCTCGTCGCGCCGCGTTGGGAAGAGGCAAAACCGTTTTTGAGCGAGACGCTCTCCCCCAACGAGGAAATCGCAAGTGCCTTTGTCGATGCCATCCTTGCCGCCGGTGGCCTGCCGCTGCAGATGTCTATTACCGAAGACGTCGATGTTATCCGTCATTACGTGGAAATCGCTGACGGTATCGCTATTCCCGGCGGCCCGGACGTCAACCCCAAACGCTGGGGCGACGAGCGTCCTTACGACCCCACGCTGTGCTGCGAGATTCGCGACCGTTTTGAGTTTAAGCTGGTTAACGAGGTGCTTCGCGCCAAGAAGCCGCTCTTTACCACCTGCCGAGGCACGCAGCTGCTCAATGTCGCCACCGGCGGCACCCTGTGCATGGACGTGCCGAGCCTGGGTGCGCGCGAGGGCCGCACGCAGTGGCGCCATACCCACGTGCTCAACGATCCCGTGCACCCCGTCGAGGTCGTGCCGGGCTCGCTGCTGGAGCGCGCGGTTGGCGGGCACAGGCTGATCCAGACCAACTCGGCACATCACTGCTGCGTCGATCGTCTGGGTAAAAGCACGCGCTTGGTCGCCAAGGCAACCGACGGCGTTCCCGAGTGCATCGAGGTCGAAGGCCAGCCATTCTGCCTGGGCGTGCAATGGCATCCTGAGTACACGTGGATGACGCTCGAGACCGACTTTAACCTGTGGAAGTCGTTTGTCGAGGCAGCGGCCAAGGTAAAGCAGACCCGCTAGCTCGCGAACCGCACAACAGACAAGGGTGCCCCGCCGGCCACATGGTCCGACGGGGCACCCTTTTGCCTATACGCGGCCGGCATACAGCCCAAGGCTCGCAAGCTCTTATTCAGCCGCCTCGCGCAGGGCCGACATCGTAGCCGCATATTGCTGCTGCAGCGCATGCATTCCCTCGCGAGCGCCGTCAACGGCATCGGCGCCACGCAGCGCTTCGGTTACCACGACCGCAGGCTCGTACAGATTATCGAATCCCAGGTTCTGACTCACGCCCTTGAGCGTGTGCGCTGCCATAAACGCACCTTCGGCGTCTCCCGCCGCCATGGCGGCCTCCAGCTTGTCCATACTCTCGTCATCCAAAAACTTGAGGGCAAAGCGGGCAAGCATTTCCCCGCCCATCAGCCGAGCGCACGCGTCATCATAATTAGCGCCGATCTTCTCATACGCCTCACGCATGGAAATCATGGATTAAAACTCCTTTGGTCAAACTAAATCGTGGGAAACGCGACAACGTCGGCGGGGCGTGCCAACGTCTCGGCAATACGGTCTTGCACCTCGAGCAAGCAGTCGAGCAACAGCGGGTTAAAGGTGCCGCACTTACCGTCCAGGATCATCTGGATCGCCTCCTTGTGCGGGATAGCGTCCTTGTACACGCGCACGCTCGTCAGGGCATCGTACACGTCGGCCACCGAAACCACCTGTGCGGCAATGGGAATTTCATCGCCCTTAAGGCCATCGGGATAACCCTTGCCGTCCCAGCGCTCGTGGTGCCAACGCGCAATCTGGTACGCATATTCCATAAGCGCATTGCCGGCGTGATGGCTACCCAGCTCACGCAGCATGTCGGCGCCGATCGTGGTATGCGTCTTCATAATCTCGATCTCCTCGGGCGTAAGGCGTCCGGGCTTGTTGAGAATCGCATCGTCAATCGACATCTTGCCGATATCGTGCAGCGCCGAAGCCAGGGCAATCGTGGAGCGCTCCTCATTGTCGAGGGAGATCGCGCCGCTACGCTGGACCAGACAGCCAAGCAGCAGCTCGGTCAGCTTTTCGATGTTCGTAACGTGCCTGCCGCTCTCGCCGTTGCGAAGCTCCATGACGCCGGCCATGATGTCGATGAGCATGCGACTGTTCTTGACACGCTCGTTGTACTGCTGGGACAGCAGGCTCGTCAGGCGGCGCTGTTTGGCGTATAGGCGGATGGTGTTGCTTACACGGCGGCGCACGACACGGGAGTCAAACGGGCGGTTGATATAGTCCGAGGCGCCCAGCTCGTACGCGCGCAGAACCATATCATCGGAATCTTCGCTCGAAATCATGATGACAGGCAGATTGTCACTAACCGATCGGCGCGACAGACCGGCCAGCACCTCAAAGCCGCTTATGCCCGGCATGACAATATCCAGCAGCACGAGCGACAACTCATCACCATAGCGGTCGACCATGTCGAGCGCCGTACGACCGTTGTCGGCCTCGAGGATGCAATACTCGTCCTTGAGCATCTCGCTGAGAATGACTCGGTTCATCTCGGAGTCATCGACAATAAGTACCAAAGGCTTTTCGCTTTGGAAGGCCTCGATGGAATCGGCATCGGTCACGACCGTACCGGCTTTTGCCTTAGCGCGGCTCAGTAACTGGACAGCGCGGCCAACGCCCTCATCGACCGTCTCGCCATGAATGCGAACGCCACCAACACATGCCGTCAAGCTCACGTACTCATGGCCCGGAATAATCGTGGAACGAACGGCATCGGACACCTGATGCAGGCGACGGGTGAAGTCATCGGAGGGAATATTGGGCATGACAACCACAAACTTGTCGCAGCCATAGCGCACAAGCTCGTCAGTCGAACGGATTCCGCTGCGCATGGCTGTCGCCACGGCACCGAGCGCAAGGTCGCCGGCATGACGGCCACACGTATCGTTGAAGACCCTAAAATCATCAAGGTCGATCATCGCAACGCCGGCATTCATGCGGGCGCTACGGAGCTTTTCCTCGTAATATCGGCGATTGTGCACGCTCGTCAGCACGTCGGTGTAGACAAGGTCCTCTTTTGCAGCCTCTTGCCCATCGATCGGACGCACCATCAGCAGGACATGAGGCTCGCCCTCGACCTTCAGAGGGCGCAGATGGGCGCGGTACTCAACGCCATCGTTGAGGAGTTGCTCCGACACCTCATCGGAATCTGTCAAGGCCTCAAGACTTGCCTGGCGCAAACAAGGGCAGCGATCACCGGCGAGCAGGCAGTTAGGCTCGCTCTTAATCTGATCGGCCGACAGCAAACGCACCACGGGGTAGGTCTTCGCGACGCGGGCGACCTCAGCGGCAGCCTCCTCGTCGGTTAGATTGACCTCGTGATTATTGAGCATATGGGGCCCTTTCGATAGTTTCGCATGGTAGCGGTGGGTTCCAAATGCTACAAGGGTAACACCTTGCCGATGCAGGTAAGCACGTGAATGCTGTTACATTTTTATGACCTGGCAAACGGTGGTAATGGAGCCGCGGGCGCGTGGTTATTGGCGCATTCGTTAACAATGACGAAACGCTAACAGTCCCCCTCCCCGCAGGTCATCGAGCGTTCTAACGCTCCAAGACATCGCGAACGGCGTTTGCCGCCGTAACGGGGCGATCGCGCAAACCGTTATGCGCGCCCGGGATCGTCACAAGGGGGCAATCGAGATATTCGGCAGCCGCTCGCGTACCAGCCTCGCGGGGTGTACCGACCGAAAGCTCGCCCAAAAACACAGCCGACACCGCCTTTGATTCGCGGGCGCGCTCCCAGTCGGGAGCATATGTCATATTTGTTCCGTATTCATTGGCCATAAAGCAACGACCATTGCGCAGGGCATGCTTGGCTTCCGCTTCGGTCGTCCCAGGAGCCTCGGGGTCCAAGTCGCCGAGAGCTCCCAAGAAAAGCCGAAGCGCCCTTGAAACCTTTCCAGCCGCAATCATATCGAGCAAAATCGGAGCTGCGCCCATGCCGACGCCTTCGGCCGACACAGCCGGCTCATGCAGAATCGCACGGGCGACGAGATGGGGTTCGGTGCGAAGAAGCTCCAGCGCCACCAACGTACCGGCGCTGTGCGCAAGCACATTTGCCGGAGCGCCAACGTGTTCGATCACGGCTTGCAGGTCGGCGGCCTGAGCGGCAAGATCATAGCTGCCGTCTGCCGCATCGCTGCTGCCACCGCAGCCGCGGCGGTCGTAGGCAATTACGCGGTAGTTGCGGCTGAGCTCACAAGCGATACCGTCGAAAAATGTGCCGTCGACACAAGCGCCGTGCACGCACACCAAGGCAGGAGCATCAGGCGACACATCCGGGCCGGCATATTCGCGACAGGCAATCGTGGTGCCCGCATTCTCGACCGTAAAATCCATGTTGTGCCCCCATCATCAATGCTCATCCAGTTGCACGTCAGTGCGGTTGGATGGGCCCGCATTGCCTTACGCCTTGTTAACAGATTAACTTTACCCGACCCGAGGCTTTTCATGGCACGGCATAATGAGCGACGTTAAAAAACGAAACTTGTAAGGCAAGAGCCCGCACCTTGCTTTGGAGCCGATGCTATGCTTAGGCACAATTGTCTTGAGGAGCATATGCCTATGTCTACGTTTTTGAATGCCAGCCCCATCTTTGGGCCCGTTCGCAGCCGTCGCCTTGGTCTCTCGCTCGGCGTCAACATGATGCCGGCCAGCGGCAAAATCTGCACGTTCGACTGCATTTACTGCGAAAACGGCCTCAACGCCGAGCGCCCCTGTCATGAGCCGTACAACACAGCTGCCATGGTACTCGACGCGCTCGAAGCAAAGCTGCGCGAGATGGCAGCCGAGGGCGAGCTCCCCGATGTGATCACTTTCGCAGGCAACGGCGAGCCCACCGCCGCACCGGAGTTTCCGCAGGCCATCGCCGGCGCCGTCGCGCTGCGCGACGAGCTTGCTCCAAACTCCAAAATCGCCGTGCTCTCCAACGGTACGCGCGCCGACCGCCCCGAGGTGCACGACGCGCTCATGATGGTCGACGACAACATCCTCAAGCTCGATACCGTCGACCCGGCGTTTATCCAGCTGCTCGACCAGCCCGTTGGCCCCTACGGCGTCGAGCACCAGATCGAGACGTTCGCAAGCTTTGACGGTCACGTTATTATCCAGACGATCTTTTTGACCGGCGAGTATCAGGGCAAGCTCATCGACAACACCGGCGAGGAGTACGTTGCCCCCTGGCTCGCGGCGCTTGAGCGCATTCGCCCACAAGAAGCGACCATCTACACGGTGGCGCGCGAGACGCCGGTCGCCGGCCTTGCCAAAGCAGCGCCCGAGGTGCTCGACGCCATCGCCGCGCGCGTCCAAGCCCTCGGCATTCCCTGCCAGGTGAGCTACTAGCAAAACCACGCAGCAGCCAGCGCCCGCCATCCCGCTCCATCAGTTGCGGTGATATAGTTCCTGTTTATGCTGTTAAACCGCTTAAATCGGAACTATATCACCGCAACTTATATGGACGCGTGGGTGGGCTATACTAGCTGCGGATGAAAGGAAGTTAGCCATGTATGACAAAGGACCCGTTCCTGGCCGCAACGACGCTTGCTGGTGCGGCAGCGGCAAGAAATACAAGAAATGCCATAGCGCCTTTGATGAGCGCCTCGAGCGCTTGTGGGAAGAGGGCTGGGAGGTTCTGCCCCGCACGCTCTACAAGACGCCCGCCGACATCGAGGGCATCAAGCGCTCTGCCGCCATCAACGTGGGCGTGCTTGACTACGTAGGCGAGCACATCGCCGCGGGCATGACCACCAACCAGATCGACCAGATGATCTACGACTACACCGTCGAGCACGGTGGCACGCCGGCCGATCTCAACTACGAGGGCTATCCCAAGAGCGTGTGCACCTCAATCAACGACGTGGTCTGTCACGGTATCCCCTGCGATACGGATGTGCTGCACGAAGGCGACATCATCAACGTGGATTGCTCCACGATCCTGGACGGTTACTTTAGTGATTCGAGCCGTATGTTCTGCATCGGCGAGGTCTCGGCCGAGCGCCAGCGCCTGGTCGACGTCACTCGTGCCAGCGTGGAGGCGGGTCTGGCCGCCGTCAAGCCGTGGCTGCCGCTGTCCGTGATGGCCGAGGCCGTACAAAAGACGGTCGAGGACGCCGGCTTTAGCGTGGTGCGCGAGTACGGCGGACACGGCATCGGTAAGGAGTTCCACGAGGACCCGTTTGTGGGCTTTACCACCGAGGCGCCCGATGTGGACACCATCATGGCCCCGGGCATGGTCTTTACCATCGAGCCCATGGTCAATGCCGGAGCGCCCGACATTAAGATCAGCAAGGGCGACGGCTGGTGTGTGCGCACCAAGGACGGTAGCGATTCGGCCCAGTGCGAGGTACAGCTCGTGGTGACCGAGGACGGTTACGAGCTGCTCAGCTGGTAGCTGTGGATGCGCCGGATGCCGACGGGCACGCCCGTCTTGCATCCGGCGTTTTATTTGAGCGTTTTGCCTGATAAAACCTGCCAAAATTAACCTGTCCCTTTTTGGCAGGTCGAGCGGAGAGGACTGCTTGTGAACATCCTGGTTTTGTTGCCTGTCAACGACCGTCATCGCGCAATTCTTGAGTCGAGCGCTCCGGGCGAGGACTTTATCTACACGAGCGCCGATGCCGTCACGCGTGAGCAGGTCGCCAACGCCGACGTAATCCTGGGCAACATCGACCCCGCCATGCTTACGGCATGCGAACACCTCCAGCTGCTGCAACTGCAGACCGCGGGCTATGACGATTACCTGGCCGCCGGCACCGTGCCAGCCGACGCCAAGCTTTCCTGCTCGGTGGGCGCCTACGGCCAGGCCGTGAGCGAGCACATGTTTGCCATGGTCCTTTCCATGATGAAGCGCCTGCCCGGCTACCAGGACCTACAGCGCGAGCATCGCTGGGAGGACTTGGGCCCGGTCACCTCGCTCAAAAACGCCAATGTGCTGGTGCTGGGCGCGGGCGATATTGGTGGCCACTTTGCCACGCTATGCCGCAGCATGGGCGCGCACGTCCGCGGCATCAAGCGCCATCCGCTCGTCTACCCCATTGTGTTTGAGGACATGGACGGCATGGACGCCCTGCCCGAGCGCCTGGCCGAGGCTGACATCGTCGCATCCTTTATGCCCAGCACACCCGAGACCCGCGGCCTGGCGAACGCCGAGTTCTTCGCCGCGATGAAACCGGGCGCCTTCTTTGCCAACGGCGGCCGCGGCGACCTTGTGGTCGCCGACGACTTGGTTGCCGCCCTGGAGTCGGGACATCTCGCCGGCGCCGCGGTCGACGTCACCGACCCCGAGCCGCTGCCTGATACAAGCCCCCTGTGGGATGCGCCCAACATGCTCATCACGCCGCACGTCTCCGGTTGGTTCCACCTGGCAGCCACGCTCAACAATGTGGTCAACATCGCCGCGGAGAACCTGCGTCACCTGCAGGCAGGCGAGACCCTGCGCTGCTGGATCGAGCATTAGGGTTCCGCCGTTCTAACGAACGGCGGACCGGTCGACGCTGCGCGCCGCCCAGAGCGACAATTTGTCATTCAAAAGGCAAGG
>CABRFG010000044.1 GCA_902470095.1 uncultured Collinsella sp. | reverse complement strand
TGATGGAGTTGGGCACCTTATAGATGTTCACGAGCTCGTCGATGAGCACCAGCATGCCCTTGTAGCCGCTGCAGACCAAAAAGCGCGCAATGAGCTTAACGTAGTCGTACCAGTCGTCATCGCTGATGATGGTCGAGGAGCCCAGCTCGGCGCGTGCCTCACTCTTGGTGCGGTACTCGCCGCGAATCCATTTGGTCACGCGGCTCATAGCCTCTTCGTCGCCCTCGGATACGGCCGCGCGGTAGCGGCGGAGCATGCGGGTGAAGTCGAAGCCGTGGACCATTTCCTCGAGCGGGGCCAGTTGGGCATTGACGGCAGACTCGTCGGCATCGGCACACGAGGCGACCCAGCGATCCAGGATAAGGTTGAGCGCACCGCCCTCGGGGCGCGTTTTAGTCGATATGTTGCGGATGAGCTCACGGTAGGTGGCAAGGCCCTGTCCCTGGCCGCCCTGCAGGCGGCGCTCGGGGGATAGGTCGGCATCGGCCACGACGAATCCCTCGCCCATGGCGTGCGTGCGGATGGTCTGGAGCAAAAAGCTCTTGCCGGCGCCGTAGCGACCGACCAGAAAGCGGAAGCTCGCGCCACCGTCGGCGATGAGACTCAGGTCGGTGAGCAGGGCGCGGATTTCGACCTCGCGCCCTACGGTGATGTAGGGAAGGCCGATGCGCGGGACCACGCCGCCCTTGAGCGAGTTGAGAATGACGGCGGCGACGCGCTTGGGCACGCGGGGTGCTGCGGATGCGGTATCACTCATAGTCTAGGTATCCTCTCACGTCTGCTTCGTAGTCCTCGATAATTTGCGGTCCTGCCGCGCCAAATTCAATTACGGTGTCACCCACCAGGTCAAAGAGCGCCTCATTGATGCTATCGACGAGCATGTCCTCGCTCTGACCCGACCTCTCCACTGCCGATTCCGTTTGTGCCGTGTCCTGCTCGAGCAGCGCGCGGAGATAGGCGTCTGCGGCAGGCGTGAGTTCGTTCGTGGCGTCAGCGGGCGCAGCAGCTGCGAACACGGGCGTCGGCGCGAGAAGCGGTGCCACGACACCAAACTGTTCGGTGGAAATGGTTGGCTCGTCGGCTTCGTTGCGCTCCGTGGGCGCCGCGATCGGCTCGGCCATCACGTCGGCCGCGGGCTTGGCTTCCGGTTGCCCGGATTCCGCCGTATCGACCTCTGTGGGCACATCGTCCTCGCGTTCCTCATCGATCAAAAGCGCTTCGCGCGTTTGCGCAGCGGCGCTCCGAATGTGCCCCAGCTGACTCAGATCGATATCGATCTTGACGGGCTGGTGTGCGGCGTCCCACGAGAGCCATGCCACAATCTCGTCATCGATAATCTTGGCCAGATATTTGGGGACCTTTTCTTCCTTAAGGGGATGGGCGGGGTCCAGCGCCAGGCGCAGGCGTTGGTCGCAGGCGCGCATCATTTCACCGAGCTTGCTGCTCTTTTGCCTACTACCGTGGATACGCATGCATTCCCAAAAGCCGTTTTGGCAACGGTAGATATGGATGGGATCCAGGCGGTATTCGCAGTCCTCGTGGCGCTCGGGCGCAAAGAATACGGCCGAGGCAAACATGGTGTAGGGCATGGCCGTCTCCTCCCCAAATAAGCTCGCCACGATGCCGGTCTTTCGGTGCGTGTCATAGTAGCGTGCCATACGGACATACACGGCGCACGCCACGTGGCGCAGATCGCGGTGGTGGCTGCGGTCGAGCCGCGAGTTACTTAGGTTGTACGTGGAGAGGGCGTTGATGGCGGTCATGAGTCGCTCCTCGCGCACCTCATCGGGCGGAAAGGGGAGCGTGGGCTCGGAGGTTTTGCGACGCTTGGGGGTCTGGCCGGACGGTGCCGGTGCTGGTACAAGGTCTCGTGCCGCGCGCCGCAGCTCGATAAGGGCGTTATCGAACATGACGGTTTTAGAGTCGCGAAGCAGCTTGGGGTCGAGCCCGTGGAATACGGCGTAATCCTGCAGCCACACGCGTGCAAATCGGTCGATGCCGGGCTCGAAGGCGCGATAGACATCCCAAAAAGCCTTGATCTTGTTAAAACCATCGAGCGGGTCATCTACGCCAATGCCGCAAATCAGCTCATAGAGATACAGAAAGGCAAAGGACGTAGACGTTTCCTCGACGGTTCCGCGGCGCACTTGGGCACGCCAGGTAAAGTAGCCGCGCAACTGCCGGTCGCTCATGGCGTTGTAGGTGGGAAAGTACGACTTAAAGGTGCCGTTGTAGGGACAGTCGTCCTCAAAGTCGGCCATCAGCAAGCCTTGGCGGTAGAAAAGCTCGGCCTCCGATAGCCAGCGGCCCGCGCCGCCCTTGGGGTCATCCTGCCAGCGCGATATCTCGCGCATCTTGCGGTATTGGTCGGGGAGGAAATTCTGCATCTGTCGGCCGGTTTTGAGAATCGGCTCGTCTGCGTAGATTTCGTTTGAGAAGCGGGCGGACTGATGGGTCCGGGCCTCGGCCATAATGCGCTCGATGAGCATCTTGATGTCCTGGTCGGCCACCGCTTCTCCTCTCCTAACGCAGCTACGGTGACCTCATATCATAGCACAGCATCAAACAGGTGTTCGAGATACCGCTGCGTTGATAGATTTAGAACAGGAGGGCGTAGATGACGGCGATGACGACGGAGGGGAGCATATTGGCCGTGCGGAAGGTCTGAGGACGGATGAGGTTGACGCCGACGCAGAAGATGAGCATGGAGCCTACGAGCGAAAGGCTGTTGAGGGCTGCTGTGGTCATGATGGGGGAGAGCGCGCCGGCAAACAACGTGATCGTCCCCTGGAACACGGCGACGGGCAGGGCGGAGAAAATGCAGCCGCGGCCAAGCGACGCCGTCATGGTGCAGACGATGATGCAGTCCAATGCGCCTTTCAGGGCAAGCGTTGACCAGTCACCGAGCAGACCGTCCTGGATCGATCCCACAATGGCCATGGCGCCGATACACACGGTGAGTGAAGTCGAGACAAAAGCGTTGGTGAACTCGTTATCGCCCTCGCTGCCGGTTTTGCGCTTGAGCCATTCGCCAAGGTTCTCGATGGCGGCTTCCAAGTTGACGGCCTCGCCGATGAGCGAACCGAGCGCAAATGAGACGATGAGCATGGTGGTACCGGTGGTCGCTAGCGCCTTTCCATCGATGATGAGCATCTTTTGCATGGTGCCGCCCAGGCCGATAAACAGGACGCACAGCCCCGATGCTTTCATGAGCGTGTCTTGGATGCGCGGTGTAATGAAGCGGCCGCCCGCTAATCCTAAAAGACCGCCCGCAACTAAAAGCACAACGTTGATGATTGTTCCCAAGCCCGGCATGAGCCCTCCTGTATTGATGCCAACGTGGCAATCGTAGCAGAACGAAATGCGAGGCACATCGCAACCCATCTAATACGTTATATAAGTGGTATTAGGAATGATGCGCAGCATTTAAGCCTCAGGTGGTTGTCGGGACATAGGGATAGTATTCAAAGCGCAGTGTCATAAGCCGCTGCGGGGATTCAATAGCCGCGGCGATGATATTGGCATCGCGGGCACGATCAAACCCTTCGAGCTCGATCTGGTACGAGACGTCTTGCATAATGTCCAGACGTCGCCAGGTTAGAAGTGTGTCGCCATCGAATTCCAGGGTCTTGCTTCCGTTTGCGGCAACGGCGTATAGACGCAGCTTGGCGGTGGTTGCAGGGTCGACAACTGTGACCTTTTTAATTTCGTTTCGAGTATTCTTGGCGCCCAACAAGGTGAGCAGTGTTGGGGCCACGACCTCGCCCGATGGCAAAAAGACGACTTCGATGGATTCAGGAAATGCGATGATAGCCGACTTGCGGACGGGCTGATTGGCGGCGGCAACTTCGATGTTCGCAGCGTCGATGACCTCTGTGTGGTCGAGCGCGGCAAGCACGCAGCAGTTACCTTCATCGATCTCTTGAGGATCAGCAAGCCCCAGGCTGTCCGCGAGCTCGGGATCGTTTGGATCGGTAGCGGGCTCATTCGGTGCTTCGAAAGAAGCTGGGACGCTGTTTGTCGGCGACGGCGTGTCGCCCGCATCTGCTTCTTTATCCGCGCTCTCTTCTTGTATGGTTGCGTTGATGGGTTCGTCGTTTGGGGGGAGCGTCTTGGCGTCAAGCGCGGAGGGGAGAATTCCGATGGCTCCGGATCCGTTCCACTCCATTTCGAGAAGCGCCGGGTCGGCAAGAATTCGTTGCCTGCTTTGCGCGTGGGCATCGATTTCAATAGGGCCTGCCTCTATCCCTCGTGTAAGGCTGAGTGATCCGGCTGGTTTCTCGAAATGAGCGTCTGTGTCTTTGGCGCTGACGGCGTAGAACAGCAGGGACGCTTCTCCCGCCGCGATGGCATCGGTGCCGGCTTTGGTCAGCCGCAACGATGCCGTGAATGAGAGGGTGGGCTGCGTGTCGTCTGCATTCGCGGCGGCGCAGCCCAGCCATATACCGCCTCCTTTCTCAAAAAACGTACCGTCGAAGGCGACCTTCGCTCCGTTCGCCGAGTCATCGACCGAAGCGATGTCGATGCGCAGCTCTAAATTGCATGGATCGCCATCTGCATCGAACACAACCGAGCGCCACGTGCAGACGGCGCACCCCGCCTGGGAGCCGTTTGCCTTGTTCGAACGCTTGATATCCACGACTATCGAGCCGTCCGTATTACGACGAAGGCATCCCGAGGTTGAGATCACGGCCTGTGCGATCGAAAAACGCTCGCACGCAATGGCGCTCGACGGATTTGGTGCGGAACTTAGGGCTACTGGTAAGGAGTCTGCCATGACGGGAGTCGCCCAAGCGGCGACAGGCGTTCCGGTTGCGAGCGCGCCGCAGAGTGCGACGACGGGCAAAAGGTTCTTCGATGCCATGGGGTCTCCTTAGCTAATTTAGTGCGGCCTGTCCGTGTTTTGTTTCTGGCTGCGTTTGATGTGCAGACCGAGGCCGGCGGTTCCCGCGCCTGCTGCTGTGGCGCCTGCTGCCAAGAGCCATCGTCTGTCGCCTGTCTGCGCCAACGGTTCCTCGCGGTCGCCGCGGTCGAGCTCCGAGAGGTCGACCGTCACTTGCGTGGCGGCCTGCGCCTGTTCTTGCTGGGCAAAGGCCATGGCTGGCCCAAACGCTAGGATGCTGACGGCGGCGGCCAGGGCGACGGCCTTATGCCGTGTGCGCACCGGGCTCGACCGTCCAGGTGATCGTCGCAACCTGATCGCCTTCGCCGGTTACGCGGAAGATGTCGCGCGTGACGCGGGCGACGTTTCCGCTTGTCTTGAGCTTGATTTTGTCCGTGCCGCCGGCAATGCCCTGGTAGCCCATGTCGAAGGCTGCATTCTTGGAAAGATCGAGGCCCGTCCCTTGCGCGGCGGCGCTGGCGTTCTGGAGCGCGCCGTCGGGGCCGACCTTAAAGTCGATGGAGTTCTGCGCGGTTCCGGCCTTGGCGTCGGCGGCAATGGTCCAGGTGTTCATGGCGTCGATCTTCATGTTGGTGACATGGATGCCGTAGGCCGAATGATTGTCGATGGTGGTCGCGTCTTCTGAGGGACCCTGGAGCGTGCCGTCGGCCTTGGCGACGAAGGGAATAACCGTCGGAACTTTGAACTCAACGTTGTCGATCTCGGTCCTGACCATTACTTTCGTGGTTCCAACGCGCCCGGCTGCCATAGCTGGCGTCGGGGCGGCGCCCATTGCGAGCGCGAGCGCGAGCCCTGCGCCCACGACGAGCGCTCTGGCTCCGTTCATGTTCCTGGTGATGTCCATGGTCGTTCCTTTCTATTCGCCGCGGGCCGTCCCCGCGATGATTGGACGAATGCTGGTGAATTGCGTGCGGTGCCGCGTCGGCCGGAAAGCTAGTTCTCGGCTTGCTCAACCCGTACCTTGACACGTGTCGGATTGCCGTGGCTGTCGAGGGTCTTTGCATCGAGTGCCTGGATCTCGATGTACGCCTCGCCTTCTTTGATGTCGCCGGCGGGGCACGTCTCGATTGTCTTGCCGGTCTCGACCACACCGGATTCGTACATGGTCTCGTCGTTTTGGATGACGCGGAATCGCTGGGGAAATTTATTGTCTTGGACGTTTTGCACGTTGACGCGCAGCTTGCCGTCCTCCTGCAGCTGAGCGACCGGTGCGACCGAAATCGTCATCATGTTGTCGCGGACGATGGCGTCGAGCTCATCTTGGATTTCCTGACGCGTTTTGCCCTCGGCCGTCGCAACCGAAGCGCCCGCCTCGGGTACGGGCTGCGACTGCCAAGCGTATAGTCCTACGGCGACAAGGGCACAGACGATGGCCAAGCAGGCAACGATGAGCTTCCTGCGATGCCCCAGACCTGCAAAGTGGGGCGGCTTCTTCGCGCTCATGCGGCACCCTTGGCGGCATAGATGCGCGCAAAGGTGGACGGGTCCGCTCCAAAGAGCATGTGAAGCATCAGGCGGCGCGAGTAGACGAGTTCTTCGAAGTCGGGAGGGAGCTCGATGTCGTGGATATGCGCGATGTGGTGGGCGAGCGCCGAGAACGACTCGGGGTCGCAGATCACATCGGTGGTAACGTGGTAGACCGTCGTATCGGGGAATGCCTCTTCGTCAAAAGGCAGGAGATAGGGATCGTCGTCGACTTCGATGGCGATGCCGTACTGGGGCCAGTGATATGCCATGGGAACCTCCCTGCTTCTGGGCCAAAACTACTATCGGTTTGGCTGTCGACGCCGACGGTATCAGCCGCTACTTGACCAATTTCTGACCAAATGCTTGACGGATTGGCGTCTCCGCAGGTAAAAGGCGGCAAAAAATACTCCAACTTTTTTCGAGCGACAATCGCGCGGTCGGCGACGGCGGAGCGATATGTGTCAAAAGCATCGTCTGTCGTGGAAATCCAGCCGCTCGCCGAATTACACGAACGTAAAAATCGCCAATTATGGAGACGGTCTCGAACACGTCGACGAAACGATGCGGTAACATCTCCCTGCAAACACTGTAGTTAGCTAAAGGGGGAGTTCGCGTGTCTGCAACCATTAAACCCTTCACCGACGAGTTCGAAGAGTATGGTCGCGATGAGTCTCGCACATCGGGCGAGGCCTCGAGCATCTCGTTTCCGACAACGGAGGACGAGGTCCGCGCCATTTTGGGAAAGCTCCATGCCGAGCGTGTCCCGGTGACGGTTCAGGGCGCCCGGACCGGTCTTGCCGCCGGCGCCGTGCCTCATGGCGGTCACATTCTCAATACTTCCCGCATGAATCGCTACTTGGGCCTTCGCCGCGATGAGCAAGGCCAATTTCTGCTGCGCGTGGAGCCGGGCGTTGTGCTCTCGGAGCTGCGCAAGCAGCTGAGCAAGAAGGTGCTGCCGACTACTGGTTGGGACCAGGCATCGCTTGAGGCCTACGAGGAGTTCCAAGAGGTCCCCGAGCAGTTCTTTCCCACCGATCCCACCGAGACGTCTGCCTGTCTGGGCGGCATGGCGGCATGTAACGCCTCCGGTGCCCGCAGCTACGCCTACGGTCCCATGCGCCCACATATCACGGGACTCCACGTCGCGCTGGCTGATGGCGATTTGCTTGAGCTTCAGCGCGGCGAGGCTTTTGCCCAGGGCCGCCACCTGTCGCTCGTGACGGCAGCGGGCCGTACACTCGAGCTCGATCTTCCCGGCTATACCATGCCCAAGACCAAAAATGCTTCGGGCTATTTCGTTGCTGACGATATGGATGCCATCGATCTGTTTATCGGTGCGTGTGGCACAATCGGCGTCATCACCGAGCTCGAGATTGCCCTGCAGGCGGCGCCTGCGGTTGTTTGGGGCGTGAGCTGTTTCTTTGACAGCGAAGACAAGGCCGTGTCCTTCACCGATTCTGTGCGTCCCGTCCTGTCCCATGCGGCTGCCATCGAGTACTTCGATGCTGGCGCCCTGGATATTCTACGTCGCCAGCGCGAGCAGTCGACGGCGTTTGCCTCGCTGCCTGCGCTCGACAAAGACGCCAAGGTCTGTGTCTACGTGGAGCTCGACTGCGACGACGAAGCCCAGGCGACTGAGGAGCTGTATCACTTGGGGTGGGTACTGGAGCTTGCGGGCGGCAGTGACGATGCGGCATGGGTCGCGCGCACCGAGGTCGATCGCGAGTGTCAGCGATTCTTCCGCCATGCGGTGCCCGAGAGCGTCAACATGCTCATCGATGAGCGCCGCCGCATGGATCCCACCATCACCAAACTGGGTTCGGACATGTCGGTGCCCAACGCGCACTTGGCCGATGTTATCGCCCTCTATCGCCGCACGCTGGCGGAAAGTGGGCTTGAATCTGCCGCCTGGGGGCATATCGGTAACAACCATCTGCATGTGAACATTCTGCCGCGCGATGCACAGGATTATCGCTGCGGCGCAGAACTCTTTGCCCAGTGGGCTTCCGAGGTCACGGCCATGGGCGGTGCCGTCTCTGCCGAACACGGCGTCGGCAAGATCAAGGCGGGCTTCTTGGAGACGATGTACGGTCACGAGGCCATGGTCGAGTCGGCGCGGCTCAAGCTCCAGCTCGATCCTGCCGGGCAGCTGGGTCGCGGTAACCTGTTTTCGGAGAAGCTCTTGGATGAGCTCGTCCAGAAAGGGGGCGCGTGAAGATGAGCGATTTCCATATGGTGGTGTGCGTCAAGGCCGTGCCGGGCAGCACCGAGGTCAAGATGGACCCCAAGACCAATACCATCGTGCGCGATGGCAAGCAGGCGGTCATTAATCCCTTTGATGCGAGCGCTTTGGAATGCGCGCTGGCGCTGAAGGACGACTTTATCGGCTTTGGCATGGATGTGCGCGTGACGGTGGTGTCGATGGGCATCCCCGCGACCGAGTCGCTGCTGCGCGACTGCATCGCTCGAGGCGCCGACGATGCGCTGCTGCTGACCGATCGCGCCTTTGCAGGTGCCGATACCCTGGCAACCACCTATGCCCTCAAGTGCGGCATCGAGGCGCTCGACGAGGACTTCGACCTGCTCATCTGCGGCAAGATGGCGGTGGATGGCGATACGGCCCAGATTGGTCCCGAGCTTGCCGGTGCCTTTGATATTCCCTGCGTGACCGACGTGAGCTGCGTGCAGAGCGCGGGCTTTACGACCTGTGGCTCGCTGGCGCTCGTTCACGGATGCGATGCCGGCGAGGAGACGGTGTACCTTGAGATGCCGTGCGCGATGACGACTGCCAAGGAGATTGGCCAGTTGCGTATGCCGAGTATTGCCGGTATTCGCGCGGCGGAGGAGGCGGACGTGCGCGTGGTCAGTGCCGCCGACGTGAACGCCGACCCCGCGCGTTGCGGTCTTGCCGGGTCGCCGACACAGGTCGTGCGCTCGTTTGTGCCCGACCGTGACCAAACGTGCGAGGCCGTTGAGGGGACGGCGTCCGAGCAGGCGGCAAAGCTTGCCAAGATTATCGAGGGGATGGCATAGATGAGCGGACTGATTATCGATAGCGAAGCCTGTATCGGCTGCGGTCGCTGCGTTCGCGCCTGTGCCTCGGGCGGCATCGTAGTGGAAGGCGAGCGACCCAGCCGATGCGCCCGCGTAACCGACGGCTGCATCCTATGCGGTGGGTGCGTCGACGCCTGCCCTGTCAACGCTATCTCGATCGAGCGTGACGAGGCCGCTGGTGCGGTGGACCTTGATGCATATCGAGACATTTGGGTATTCGCGCAGACCGACGAGCACGATACGGTGACTCCCGTTGCCTATGAGCTTATGGGCAAGGGCCGCGAGCTTGCCGATGCTCGCGACTGCCGTCTGGTGGCACTGATCGGTATGGGTCCCGAGGGTTCTCTCGGCGACCTGGAGCATCTGGTTTGCGCGGGCGCCGACGAAGTCCTGGCCTGTCGCGACGAGCGCCTGCGCCAAAACGATGCGGAGGTCTACGCCCGCTTGATCTGCGATTTGGTAGCCGAACGCAAACCCGAGGCCATCCTATACGGTGCGACCGCTTTTGGCCGCGAACTGGCACCCGGCGTTGCCGTGCGCTTGCAGACGGGCCTTACGGCTGACTGCACCGTACTTTCGATGGATACGGAGACGGGGCTGCTGCAACAGACGCGTCCGGCGTTTGGCGGCAACCTGATGGCCACCATCGTCTGCCCCAATCATCGTCCCCAGATGGCAACGGTTCGTCCCGGCATCTTTAAGGCGCCCGACTTTGACTACGACCGCTCCGGCACGATCACCCAGATATCGCTTGCGGATGATGCTAAGGCTCGTGTCGAGATCTCGATTCCCGCCGAGGAGTGGAGGCAGCAGGCCTCGATCGCCGATGCCGAGCGCTTGGTCGTGGTGGGCCGCGGCATTGGCTCCAAGAAGAATCTGCCCCTGATGCGAAGGCTCGCCGAGGCTCTGGGAGCCGAGCTTGGTTGCACGCGACCTGTCGTGGAGGCCGGCTGGTTGGAGTGTCGCCATCAGATTGGCCAGACCGGCGTATCGGTTTCGCCCAAGCTTCTCGTGAGTATCGGTGTTTCGGGCGCCATCCAGCATCTTGCCGGCATCGGTGGGGCAGAGTGCATTATCGCCATCAACGAGGACCCGGATGCCCCCATCTTTGGTGCTGCCCAGTACAAGGTTGTCGGCGATGCCGTCGAGGTCGTCGAGGAACTGCTGGCCCAGCTTGAGCGCTAGGCGCGCGCCAGCCAGTCGCGCATCTCGTCCTTAAGGCGGCTCCAAGTCGCCTGCGTGGCGGGGTCGGTAAAGGGCCGCGTAATGCCAAAGGGCGCGTCGAGCAGGCGGTAGATATCGCCCTGCTCGCGCGCCAGCGTGCGGCTCGCTGGATAGACGAGCTCAAACATAAAGCAGATGAGTCCCACCAGGTAGTCCGCCGGCTCGTTGCGCTCGTCGCGCGCGACGCACCGATGCTCGTCAAAGGCGGCAAGCGTCGGTACCGAGAAGCGACTGGCTAGAAACGCGTCCTCATCCACCTTGAGGATGGTATCGACGGTGCTGTCGGCGATGGTGCGCATAATGTCGATCTTGTCGCCATCGCGCACGATATCGCAGAAGCACCGTGTACGCTCGTCGAGTTGTGCCGGCAGGCGAAAGTCGCTGTGATAGGCGATGCTCGCTCGGATGAGCTCGTCATGCGCACCGGTTTCGATAAAGTCACGGATGTTTGTCGTGGCGGGTGCATCGGCGGGATTCTCGCCAAAGAGGACCTCGATGCCCAGCGCCGCATGGCTCATGCTCTCGGCGTCCTTAAAGGTGTCCCAGCGTCGCAGCTGCTCAAAGCGGCCCATATCGTGTAGCAGGCCGCAAAGCCATGCCAGGTCAATATCTTCTGACGACCAGCCCTGCTCGCGCGCTACGGCATCGCATGCCTCGGCCACGTGGTACGTATGCTCGATTTTGAGCGCGATGCGTGGGTTGGTGGCGTCGTAGGCATCGGTGTAGCTTTTGAAGGCCGCGCGCGCCCGGTCTCGATCGATAGCTGTCATAATGACTTCCTAAAAAGTTGTGTCTTTCGATCCGGTGGCAATTGTAGGTGAACTCGGTTGCTGTCGGATGATGATTCTGCCGTATCGCTACATGCGGCTCGGAGACCTTGTCAGGATGAGAAGCGTATGGTGTTCAAAATCGTTAGAACCGTCTGGCCGGTGATGCTTACCTATGTTGCAATAGGCGCGCCGTGCGGAATGATCATGGGGCAGACGGGAATGGAGCCCTGGATGGTCTTTGCCCTGAGCAGCACGTTTGTGACGGGCAGCGGCCAGTTTATGATCTGCAATCTTTGGCTGGCGGACGTGCCGGCACCTTCGATTATCGCGAGCGTTGCCGCCATCTCCTCGCGTTTTGCGCTTTACTCGGCATCGATCGCGCCGCATCTGACGGGTGCCTCGAAGCGTCAGACGCTGGCTGTTGCCGCGACACTTACCGAGGAGGCATATGGCATCTCGCTTGCCAAGTTGGTTGAAGGGGAGGATTGGGGCCCGCGCGAGTCCTTTGTGCTCAACGTGATCCTCATCGCAACATGGGGCGTTTCGTGTACGATGGGCACCATCGTCGGCGCCGTTGTCGATGTTCCCACCTCCATTGCAGCCTTTGTCTGCACCTCGCTCTTTATCTGCCTGCTCTTTTCGCAGCGGCTGTCGCGCGGCAACGTTGTCGCGGCGGTTTCGGGCGCGGTGTCCGTCGCCGTATGCAAGTTCTTGGGCCTCACGAATATTGCCGTGCCGGCAAGCGTCGTGGCCGGCATTGCCATTGCGTTGGCGTGCGATGCTGTATTTGACGGAAGAGGTGCCCGCGATGCCCGTTAACGAGTTCTTGGTTCTGTGGCTGTCGTCGTGGGCTGCTATCGCGTTCTTTCGCATCGCGCCGGCGTTCGCCTTGCGCGGGCGGACCCTGTCGCCCCGCATTACCGAGGCCCTGGGCTATATCCCGCCCGCTGCCTTTGCCGCGCTGGTCGCCAACGACTTGGTGAGCCCCGGCGCGTTCGACGCGGGACTCTGGCCTGCCTTGGTTCCCTGGATTGCGGCCGTCGGCGTCGTGGTCGTGGCGGTCAAGACAAAATCGATGCTGTGGTGCTGCGTCTCGGGCATCGTACTCTATATTGTCTTGAGCCTTATATAGGGGTGGCGTCGCGGGCGCCGAATCTCGTTCCATCCCAACTTGTCGAATTTTTCACCGAGCTGGTCTATTTCTTCTGGTACCATGGTCAAACTTTACTGTAGCAAAGCGTGACGTGGGCTTTTGTACCCCGTCAGCGGAAATGGGGGTTTCATGGCACAGGAAGCAACCGCCAACGAGCAAAAGAAATTCAAGGTCCCGCGCATCCCGGGCGACATCATGATCTATCCGATGATCGTCGGTCTTTTGCTCAACACCTTCTGCCCGCAGGTTTTTGAGATCGGCGGCTTCTTTACGGCTGCCTGCCGCGGTGGCTCCAATACCATCGTCGCCGCGATTCTGCTGTTTGTGGGCGCCGGCATCAGCTTTAAGTCCACGCCGGGCGCCATCAAGACCGGCATCGTCGTACTAATTCCCAAGCTGGTCGTCGCAGCGACTCTCGGCCTAGGAGTGGCATATTTCTTTAACGACAACTTCCTGGGTCTGAGCTCCGTGTCTATCATCGGCGGCATTACGTTTTGCAACATGGCACTCTATACGGGCATCATGGGCGAGTTCGGCGATGAGTCCGAGCAGGGCGCTGTCGGTATCCTGTTCTTTACGGCCGGCCCCGCCGTCACGATGATCATCCTCGGTGTCTCGGGTCTCGCCAATATCCCCGTCGGCACCATCATCGGATCCATCCTGCCGCTTGTTATCGGCATGGTCCTGGGCAACTTGTTCCCGTTTATCAAGAACCTGCTGGTCCCCGGCGCCAATCCCGCGATCGCTGTCATCGGATTTCAACTCGGTGCGTCCATGAGCCTGTCGAGCTTTATCACCGGCGGTATCTCGGGCATCCTGCTGGGCCTCATCACCCTCTTTATCGTTGGCCCCATCACCTTTGCCTTCGAGCGCTTGTGCGGCGGCAACGGCAAGGCCGCCGTTGCCTGCTCCACCATCGCCGGCACGGCTATGACCACGCCGGTTGCTCTTGCCGAGGTCGCGCCACGCTATGCCGAGCTTGCGCCCACCGCGTATGCGCAGATCGCCACCGCCGTCATCATCACGGCAATCATGGCCCCGATTCTGACCGGCTGGGTCGATAAGAAGTTCTGCCACGGCGAAGAGGATCTGTCGGTCGAAGGCGTCGAGGCTATTGAGGAGGCCGTCGCGACCGACATCGACGGCGAGTAATCGTCGACGCGAGTCAATCAAGCCGGCGTGTGCAATTCGCGCCGTATGGGCGCCCGAACGGTGGCTGTTCTGCAGTGACGTTCGGGCGCTCTGCTATGATTCCCTTTACCCCTGCGGAGAAAGGGGTGTTTGGCGCCTGGGCGCGACTCGGGCGATTCTGGCCACTTGGATATTGAAGGGAGGGCGTCTAGTGATTAAGGCACTCAAGATCGAGATATTCCTGCTGTGCATGATTATTCTTATCGGGCTTGCCGTACGAAGCCGTCGCTCCCTGTTCTCGAGCACCCAGCAGCTTTTGTTTAGCATGCTGGGCTACACGTCTGCTGCCTACATTTTCTTCGATATGATCTGGACGCTCTCGGACGGCGTAAGCACTCCTGTAGGCATCACGGCCAACTGGATTTCCAACGCGGTCTCGTTTTCGCTGTTCGCCATCGCGTGCCTCATTTGGTTTTTCTATTCCGAGACGATGCAGGGCTCACGGCTCCTGACCACGCCCTACAGGGTGGTACTATTAACGTTGCCAACAGCATTGGTGGTCGTGCTGGCATTTACCAGCTACTGGACGCACGCTATGTTCTATATCGATGCACAGGGCGTATATCGTCGCGGCTTTGCTTATATGATCCAGCCCATCGTGAGCTACTGCTACGTCATATATACGTCCTTGCATGCCTTTATTCAGGCTCGAAAAGTCGAAAGCCTGCAAAAGAAGGCCATTTATCGCACCCTCGCCTTTTTTGCGGTTCCCGCTCTGGTGGGCGGTACCTTCCAGGTTTTGTTTTCGGTACCGGGCCTTTGCGTCGGTATAACGCTGAGCATCCTGCTGCTCTATATCGTCTATCAGGAGCAACTGATCTCTACTGACCCGTTGACTGGACTCAACAACCGCAACCGTTTTGAGACCTATATGCTGTCGCTCTTTTCAAATGTGGATCAGGCCGAAGATGTATATCTGCTTATGATGGACGCTGATGGCTTTAAGCAGATTAACGATCGCTATGGGCATGTGGAGGGCGACCACGCTCTTCAGGTCATATCCGCTGCGCTCAAAGAAGTCTGCTCGGCGTCTGGTGGCTTTATCGCACGCTATGGTGGCGATGAGTTCGTGGTGCTCCAAAAGGCAGCGGCGGAACAGGACATCATAGACCTGTGTTCGGCGATTGACGACGAGCTCGCTCGTGCCGAGGTGCCGTATGCGTTGCGGATGTCCATCGGTTACGCGCGGGTCGGCGATAGTGTCGATACCTGGCAAGACTTACTTCGCGCTGCCGATGCGGAGCTCTACCGCGTAAAGCGCGAGAAGAAGAAAGCCGGCGTTCAGATACGCTAGAAAAAAGGGGCGCACGACCGTTGCGATGGTCGTGCGCCCCTTTTGCGTTTGTGGGGGCCACCGGCCATAATGCCCAGGCGCGGTGCGGCAAGACGGGCGTCTGCCGCCGCGACTCGGTACGAAATCAACGAGAACCAGTGTGCTCCATTAAGCTAAAGTATGCGAATGCCCTCCCTAAAAAGGTGAGCTCGCTAGGCTTTTTTGGGTTTGTTGACGATGATGATGCCGCCGCAGACCAACAGCAGGGCAACGATGACGGTAACGGGGCTCGTGCCAGCGCCCTCGCCGAGCAGCAGCGCGCTCAGCACCACACCAAAGACGGGGTTCATAAATCCAAAGACAGAGACGCGGCTGACGGGGTTGACGGCAAGCAGGCGCGACCACAGCGAGTAGGCGACCGCGGAGATAAGCGCCATGTAGATGATGAGCGCGATGGCGGGGACAATCGCTGTGGGGGAGAGCGCGCCACCCATCAAAAAGCCGATGGCGGTGAGGACCAGGCCGCCGACCAAGAACTGCCACCCGGCAAGCAAGACGCCGTCGTGCTCGCGCGAGAAGATACCGATCAGGCAGGTCGAAAGAGCACCCGCGACAGTGGAGGCTAGGATAAAGCCCTCGCCATCGAGCCTGAAGCCAAAGGTGCCATCTGCGCCCGAAAGGTTGACGAGCGCGACGCCGGCAAAGCCCAGCGCACAGCCAAGCACCTTGGCCGTACTGAGCTTCTCGGTGTGAAATGCCAGGGCGGCAAAGAGGATTGCGAGGAAGTTGGCGCTGGCCTCGATGATGGAGCTCGACATGGCGCTGGCGCGTGAGAGGCCCAGATAGAAAAAGAAGTACTGCCCGATAGTCTGGAAGAGCGACAAGACAAAGATGGGTTTGATGTCGCGCGCTTGCGGTATGAGGGGGCGGCGTTGGGCCGCGCTCATCCCAACGATAACCAGGGCGCCGGCAAGCGTAAAGCGTAAACCTGCAAAGAGCAGCTGCGAAGCGCTATCGTGCGCTGGGATACCAAAGAGTGCGTAGCCGATCTTGATGCAGGGAAAGGCCGATCCCCAGAGTGCACAGCAAACAAGACAGCCCAGGATGAGTCCGGGCAGGGTGGCGAGATACGGCTTGCGGCTTTCCATGATGTCCTTCCTACATGCGCGAAGCAAAAAAGAACCCGCCACCGGATGTGTCGGTGGCGGGTGTTGTTACCCGAAGGGATTGTACCCGATGGGAAAGGTTTAAGCGAAGTAGGCCACGCCGCTCTCAAAGATCGGCATGAACTTATCGCCGGGGACATGCTCGGGCACGTTGCGGTACAGGTTGTCGCCGCGACGCTCGGCATGGCCCATCTTGCCCAGGACGCGGCCGTCGGGGCTCGTGATGCCCTCGATGGCGAGTGCGGAGCCATTGGGGTTGACGGAGAGATCCATGCTGGGCTTGCCGTCCTCGCCAACGTACTGCGTGGCGACCTGGCCGTTGGCGATCAGCTGGGCGAGCACTTCGTCATTGGCGACAAAGCGGCCCTCGCCGTGGCTGATGGCGACGGTGTAGGGGTCGTCCAGGCTGCACTGCGACAGCCACGGGGACAAGTTGGACGAGATGCGGGTGCGCACCAGACGGCTCTGGTGGCGACCGATGGTGTTGAACGTCAACGTGGGCGCATCGGGCGTGGCGTCGACGATGTCGCCGTAGGGCACCAGGCCGAGCTTGATCAGGGCCTGGAAGCCGTTGCAGATGCCCAGCATTAGGCCATCGCGGGCCTTGAGCAGGTCGCGGACTGCCTCGGTGACCTCGGGAGCGCGGAAGAACGCCGTGATGAACTTGGCGGAGCCGTCGGGCTCGTCGCCGCCCGAGAAGCCGCCGGGGATCATGACGATCTGGCTTGCACGAATGCGGCGGGCAAGCTCATGGGTGCTCTCGGCGACGGCCTCGGGCGTGAGGTTGTTGATCACGAAGGTGTCGGCCTCGGCGCCGGCGGCACGGAAGGCACGGGCGCTATCGTACTCGCAGTTGTTGCCGGGGAACACGGGGATAACCACGCGCGGGCGGGCGATCTTGGCGCCGCCGTACACGTGGATGTCCTTGGCGCGGAAGTCGATGGTCTCGACCTCGGCGGTCTCGCCGGCGCTGCGGTAGGCAAAGACGCCCTCGATACCGCTCTCCCAGGCCTCCTGGAGCTCGGAGAGCTCGATGACTTCGGAGCCGGTGTCGATGACATAGCCTTCGACGGTGGTGCCCAGGGGCTCGACGACAACGCCGTCGGCGACCTCGGGCAGCTCGGCATCCTCGGCGAGCTCGACGATAAAGCTGCCGTAGAGCGGGGTGAAGAGACTCTCCACATCTACATCCTCGGCAAGCTCGATACCGATCTGGTTACCGACGCACATCTTAAAGAGGCTCTCGGCGCCGCAGCCGTAGCCGGGCGTGGAGATGGCCAGGGCGTTGCCGGTAGCAGTGAGCGCCTCGACGGCGTCAAACGCGGCGAGCAGCTGCTGAGCATCGGGGCGGTAGTCCTCGCCATAGGTGACGGGGGCGATGCGGACGACGCGGTGCGTGAGGCCCTTGAACTCGGGCGAGACGGCGCGGGCGGCCTTGCCCACGGCGACGGCGAAGCTGATCAGGGTCGGCGGAACGTTGAGCTCGCCGGCCTCGTCCTCAAACGAACCGCTCATGGAGTCCTTGCCGCCGATGGCGCCGGCACCCAGGTCGACCTGGGCCATAAGGGCACCCAGGACGGCAGCCATGGGCTTGCCCCAGCGCTCTGCCTCGGTGCGCAGGCGCTCGAAGTACTCCTGGAAGGAGAGGTAGGCGCGCTTGTGCTCAAAGCCGGCGGCAACGAGCTTGGCGATGGACTCGACCACGGACAGGTAGGCGCCCGCAAACTGGTCAGCTTCCATCAGGTAGGGGTTGAAGCCCCATGCCATAGCACTCGCCGTGGTGGTCTCGCCGTCCACGGGGAACTTGGCGACCATGGCCGAGCTTGGGGTGAGCTGCGTCTTGCCGCCAAAGGGCATGAGCACGGTCGCGGCGCCGATGGTGGAGTCGAAGCGCTCGGAAAGGCCCTTGTTGGAGGCGACGTTGAGGTCGGTGACGAGCGAGGTCATGCGCTCGGCGAGCGTGGTGCCGGCCCAGCTGGGCTGCCACACGCTACGGGCGCACACGTGGGCGACCTGGTGCTTGGGTGCGCCGTTGGAGTTGAGGAACTCGCGGGACAGGTCGACGATGGCGACGCCGTTCCAGGCCATGCGCATGCGCGGCTCGGCGGTAACCTCGGCGATAACGGTCGCCTCGAGGTTCTCCTCAGCGGCGTAGCCCATGAACTCCTCGACGTCACCGTCGGCGACGGCACAGGCCATGCGCTCCTGGGACTCAGAGATAGCGAGCTCGGTGCCGTCCAGGCCGTCGTACTTCTTGGTCACGGTATCAAGGTCGACATACAGGCCGTCGGCAAGCTCGCCCACGGCGACCGAGACGCCGCCGGCGCCAAAGTCGTTGCAGCGCTTGATCAGACGGCAGGCGTCGCCGCGGCGGAACAGACGCTGCAGCTTGCGCTCGACCGGGGCGTTGCCCTTCTGGACCTCGGCACCCGAGGTCTCGATGGACTCGGTGTTCTGGGTCTTGGAGGAGCCGGTGGCGCCACCGATGCCATCGCGGCCGGTGCGGCCACCCAGTAGGATGATCTTGTCGGTGGGGGCGGGGCACTCGCGACGAACGTGGTTTGCCGGGGTAGCGCCCACGACGGCGCCGACCTCCATGCGCTTGGCCACGTAGCCGGGGTGATAGAGCTCGTTGACCTGGCCGGTGGCAAGGCCGATCTGGTTGCCGTAGCTGGAGTAGCCGGCGGCAGCAGTGGTCACGAGCTTGCGCTGCGGCAGCTTGCCCTCGAGCGTCTCGGATACGGGGACGGTGGGGTCGCCGGCGCCGGTGACACGCATGGCCTGGTACACGTAGCTGCGGCCCGACAGCGGGTCGCGG